>NZ_SZPP01000075.1:0-12036 GCF_030263775.1 Candidatus Jettenia sp. AMX1 | reverse complement strand
ATATACTTATCCTACAAAATAATTTATGGTACTCTTTCCCTTATTCTCTTAGTATATCAGATATTTATCCGGCTTTGTGCAACAAAGCCCATTTATATTGTAGTGTATAAATTAATAAGTTCTATATATGAACAAAGAATGTCCATTTGACCCAGTCTGAGAGCGTTGGAACGAGAAGGAAGAACAGGGTGGCACCGACAAACCATGTCTCCGTATGTCTTGAACGGGGATCTTTTGTCCGTGTTGTTCGAATACACCCGTGGATAGGGAATATATCACACTGACAAACAGAGTTTGTCAGTGCCACCCAGAAATAGGCTTACAGAGAATAAAAATTTCCAGAGAGACGCCTCCGGCGAGGCATCTCTTTATGGTATTCTAAAGATGTGGGTAAGGATACGCTCCGTGAGGGGGATTCTGGGGGTGGCAACACACTTGAAATTCCTATACATCAAGGTATGAGCAGGGTGGATCAAGGCGTTGGTTTTTACGCCGAATCCACCGATACTATTTCCAGAAAAGGCGGATTCGCTATCGCTTAATCCGCCACCACAAACTATGTTAGTTTACTACCAACCTATGAGACTTTGTTTTCCTTGTTTAGCAATTTGCTTCTCATCCTCCCAGACAGCCAAACCTCTGCCGTCAGTGAGCGATAACTGAAAGATATATGCAACCTGGCGAATATTGTTTTGGCTATCACGCTTCTCAATGATTTTACCGGAAAGCGTGTAATCAGGCAGCGGCTGCGGTTCTTTTTTATCTGCATAAAACTCCTTTTCCTGCTGAATATCCTTAGCCAAAGGATCTTCAGCGATACCGCCTATTCCCATCGTTGTAGTGGTTAAAACCTTTCCGCTCTGATTGAGGGCAAC
Source organism: Candidatus Jettenia sp. AMX1 (assembly GCF_030263775.1). NCBI lineage: Bacteria > Pseudomonadati > Planctomycetota > Candidatus Brocadiia > Candidatus Brocadiales > Candidatus Brocadiaceae > Candidatus Jettenia > Candidatus Jettenia sp. AMX1. The sequence continues at coordinate 11,161 of NZ_SZPP01000075.1, read as the reverse complement.
CCGAATCTTTTTTATCAGCATATCGGTATCAATCTGCTGGGTGGTATTGTTTACAATCCTGCTAATTGCAAGAACAGCAGGCTGCACGGGTGTCTTGTCTAAAGATCCCGAAACCAGAAGCGACTTAACCATATCTTCGGCAGCGTAAGAGAAATCCTGAATATTTATTTCAGAAGTAACCAAAGTACGCGGGCCAGTAGGTTCAACATACCTTGTATGTGTTGCACATCCGCCAATAACTATCAACGATAGTAACGGTATAAGATAAAAGCGGGAAGTCTTTTTCATCATGAATGATTCATCCTTTCTCTTGTGTATCATCTTACATTCTCAATAAATTTTACACGAAAATCCTTAGCCGTTGTTGTAGGAGCCACTGCGGTAATTGTCAAGGTCTCACGCCCCTCAATATGCCGGGGTATCCACACAGAAGCAGGTGCGTTGATGAGCATTCCATTCATATCAAACCATTCAAAATGATAGCTGAATTCCTGCAGGGAATTCTTTTGGTTAAGCAGCTCAATTTGCACCTGTAAAAATCCGCCACTGGTAGTATTTTCGTTCAGGCCAACGATGCTAACCTTTCTATTTAACGTAGCATCAGTAATAACCCGTTTATCAGCGATCATCTGGCGTGTTCCAACCGGGGTTTCCCTTCCTACGGTATTAACCGTGGTACATGATGAGGATACCATAGCCGTACTCATCAAGAGACCTGTCAGCAACCATATCGTTTTTTGCATATTCAATTCCTTACTTTGATTGTTATGTCCTTACTAAAATATTTTCTCTTTATGCTAACTTTTATTTACCTTATCTGTCTGTTCACTTTTCTGTGTTGACTGCTCAGGCCGGGAAGATTCTACCAGAGGAATACTTTTGGACGCTGGAATCTCGAAAGGCACATCTCTCTTTGTATTGTCCTTTAATAAAGTAAATTGCTTTACCAGCAATGGACTGTTTCGGTTTACCGATTTAACCCAAACGACATTGACAACCCCTTCGTCTAGTATTACCGGTACTTTTTGTCCACAATCCGGAGCTGATAATTCGATTTTTCGATTAGCTGGGGTAGGGAAACGGCACACCTGGAATTCCTTGGGCAAGGTAGTCCACGTCCTTAAATCCGCCTGATTCATGACTACCTGGGTAATTGCTCCGGCAATCAATACTGCCAACCCGGCTTCAGGGTTATTTCTTCCCCCATTCGTCATGCCTGCATATGCCCCATAGGCAGCACCCGCCTTTAGTGCAGATGCAATAAGTGTCTTTGTAATGATAAGGGGAAGCACATTTTTAAATTCATGGGTAACGACCGCATCCATGTTTGATAACAACAGGGTCGACTCGGTCATCTCTTCAGAGGAAACGTAAAGACCTGACAGATAGCTATTCCGGTACTTCAGTTTCGGAAAGGCGGCGCCCACATAAGGCACCTGAGGGGTAACGATAAAAAGCGGGAGATCAATGCGGATTTGCTCGCGTTCTGGCGCCAGACCGGTCTCAAAAAAGACATACGTAGTTGCTGGAATCGGATGCCCTTCTATTACCTGCTGCAGGGTTTCCAAATCCTGATGAATAAACTTACTCTCATTCACCATACCAAGTACCCGCTCGAACGACTTACGCGATCTCTCTAAATCTGAAAATCCTGCTGCCTGATTCATGAAAAACAGGGCATCCAGATAAACGGTCAATGGATTCACATAGTCCGCATACGCTTTGAACTGTTCAAGGCTGGCATAATTGTTCTCGAATTGATTCCTGAATCTCCCATCATTATGAACGTCTTCCAAATCGACATACAGGTTTTTTCTCTTCCCTTCTTCCTGTGCTTTTTCAATACGCGCCGCATTTACCTGAACAGCCTCATCCTGGCGCTCGTATGCACGGTTAAATTCTACCCTGGCTTTTTCATAATCTCCCAATTCCAAATAGTTCAACGCCTTGTAGGTATTCATCATGATCTTATCATAGGCAAAACCCTCGTAAGGTAACGTTGTCAAATTAGTAACAGATGCCAAAGTCTCATGGGAAACTTTAACCTTTGCCTTTTCTTCGAACCGGTTGATCATCTCTTCGGCCATATCAAAGGCATGATTACTTTCCTCTAATTGTCCGGCAGCCCGCAATACGGCTCCTTGTTCCAGTCGCCATATTACGGCGTCTTTCGTATCCTTACGTTTTTCTGCTTCAGCAGAAACCTGTGCGGCAGCAGACTGAATATTGCCTGATTCCCAACTTTGGTTTATGTTTTTGGTTTGCTTATTATAACTTGCGCACCCGGCGCCAAACCATCCGACCAGGAATGTAACAAAAATAGCCCCCAGTAATCTTTTCATTTTTCTGTTACCTGTTTGCACCACATCATTCTCCTATTTTACCAGATATACATGGCGACATACGTTTACAACTGTCTGTCATTCCGGGCTTGACCCGGAATCCGGTATTTTTCCGGATTCCCGCTTCCGCGGGAATGACATACTTGTCCCTGTGAAAACGGAGATTCGTATCTGATGAATGACGCTGTATATAGATACCCATGTGATGAGACTCCCTACTGCGCCTTTCTCAGAAGAGTATCTTTGTTAATTCCAAAATCTTCCAGAATCTCCGCTGTTGACGTCTTAGGTAGAATGCTAATGATTTTTACCTTACCAATGAGCACTTCTTCTCTGCCCAGAGATTCTTTCGTGTCAGGATCAACTAATTCTTCACCTACGGCAAAAACATTCCAGACCTGCCCTACCGCAACGTCAGTGCCATCGCCACGATTGATGGTAACCTGCTTGTCTCTCTTACTCAGCACCCTGGGCGGAAAAATTACATCGGCTACACGATTAGCGATTTTTCCCGCCATTTCTCGGGCGATTGTCACCAACAGATCCTCGCCCACCATACCCTCCCTTGTCGAATACGTCCGATTTTCTGAAATGTCTTTATTACTCATCTGGAAATTCGTAGACTCCAGTAATTTCCCCGTAGTTGAGTCGTATATTTTACCTGCACAAGAAAGTCTGACAACACGTTTTGTAGCGCTTCTGCCAGTGCTTTTAAAAGTGGCGGTCTCCGTGTAATCCTGAAAATCATCAACGGTTGTGACAAGGAGATATTTCGCTCCGGCTAATTTGGACTGCAATGCGGCAGATTTGTCATTTGAGTCAACATTCCCGGAATTGGCAAACTCCTGCTCCTTTAAAATTTCACTTAAATCACTCCTCCCTACTACCTGGAATTTTCTTGTCGCATGAATAGAGTCGGTCAGTTGACCGTCCAGTGATTGTAATACACGGTCCATTTCAATCCTCTTGCCTGCCCGTTCTACACCTTGCACAAGAGCGGGAGTAGGTTTGACGGCAGAGACACCTAATGTCTCCTTTTGCGCCCAGGTAAGCGCCGGGGCAAAAAAAGCTAACGTACAAATGGTGAAAAAGATTTTACCAATTAATAAGAGTTTCATAGGTATACCGTTTATTTTTTAACGAGATAGATTAAAAATTGAATTACCCTTCTTAGGATCTATATTGAAATCCCCTTTGACATGTATATTGAACCCGCTTTGTCTCAGCATCTGTGCGCCCCCTTTTATCAATTCGACTGTGGCATCTGTCAGTTTCTCTCCATTTTTCAAATCCTGGAGAAATGCAGTATTATCTTTCCATCGCGCATATCCGGTCTCATGCATCTGCAAGGCTACCTTTAGTTTCTGCCCTTCAATGATATTGATTGTCCGCTCCCAATCCTTAAACCCTTCACGGGAAAGGCGAATTTTACTGAGTCCCTGAGGCACCTTAAAAACGCCGGGGGCAGAACCAATAACCGTTCCATTCAGTTCAACAGTAACATCCAGCGCTTGTACTTCCAATGCGTCCTTTTCAATTATCACGGTACCGTTTTCTGTCAATCGAACATCAGGAATGCTTATTGGCAACTGGGCTAAATCCTGCATCCCGCAAGCAATCGTAATTTCAACAAGGTTACGTCCCGGAGGAGGTTGGGCAAGGTGTTTTTTGTCTAAACCTTCTGCAACCTTAACTGCCGCATCATCCAATAGTCCATTGATCATATCGCTGTCCTCGCTGCGGCTGCTTTCTGTAGAACGCAAAGATTTACTCACCCTGACAGTATCTGCAACCAAAGTCCCACCATATACACTATCGAGAATCTTATAACTTATTCGTACATGAGTAATGAGATTCATGGTTTCCACCCCGTAGCCTTTAAATGCTTTCTTTTCCGTGCCAAGGGAAGCCAGGGAAACCACAACGATATAATCTGCACCTATCATCTGCGTTAATCGCAAAACAGAAGTTTCTTTACTGAGGAGTTTGTCCAGTCCTGCACCCGATACCCTCTCCTCCAAACCTTTTTGATCTTTAGTTAATGAGGCTTTCAGAAGCTGCACGGCATTGATAAAATCCTTTAACTCTTCATCAGAACCCTTCGGTTCTTGTGCAGGATAATTATTCAGGCTATTGATCACGACTTCCCGGCTGAGTACACTGAATCCTTTCTCCGTTATACGACTGGTAATGAAATCCTCCAGCACAGGTACTTTATCATGAAAGGCGCTGCCAGCCCGATTTTCCACAAAAATAGCAGCCTTGCGCATAGACTGTTCGCCTGATTCAGCAATTGAAAGGGTATTTATAAAAAGAAAAGGAGAAAGAATCGACAGGTATACGCATATGCACTGTATGAATGAGGTATACATTCTCATACGAACCTTAGGCAGGACTGATTCTGATGAAAGGAAAAATGCTCTAAAAACTAAATTCGACATCAAATTATTTCATTCACTATTGCCCCATACTTTCATTAAAGGCGCAATTATCTGATAGCGAAGGTGGGAATCTCAAACGAATAACAATTCTCACAATAAAGAAAAATATATAAATTTTTGTGAAAACTATAACAAAAATAAATTACCTGTCAATAGAATTTTTTTTAAAACCCAAACACAATATCATTCAGATAAGGGTCTTTGCAATTTTGTTTGACAGCAATGATCACCGTGATGGCAACCTGCGCACACTATGAATACACTAACAACACTAATAAAAGTCATTATAATACCAATCTTCTTCAACATTTCTTATCTCCTTTTAATGTGTTAAAATGGAATTACTTTCTTCTATAATAATTTTCAATCAAACTTCAATCATAAGCCCATCAAATGCAAATTCAACACCTGATGGAAGTTTACGATTAGCCTCTTCATGTTCGATATCGTGGCACATATGGGTAAAGTATGCCTTGTGTGGCCTTAATTTCTCAACGATAGACAATGCCTGCTCAATACTAAAGTGTTTTGCATGAGGAATATAGCGCAATGCCCCTAATACGAGCACATCCAGCCCTCTGAGCTTTTCCAGTGATTCGGCAGGGATATCATTGACATCAGTAATGTAAGCAAATTTCTCAAACCGGTAACCTGTCACCTGTCCATCGCCATGAATAGCCTCTATAGGCGCAACAGAAAGGTTGCCTATTTTTACACTACCATGTATAACATTCAGGGAAAATCTCGGCTTAAAACCACCACTATCCCGTTCTCCATTGAATACGTAGGAGAAGACATTTCGTATGGTATCAAGAGTACTGGCCGTGCCATAAATAGGCATATCCATACGTTGCACTATATTGAATCGCCGGATATCGTCCAAACCAAATATATGGTCAGCATGAGCATGAGTGATGAGCACTGCATCGAGCTTTGTAACATTGTTTTTAATGCACTGAAGTCTTAATTCCGGCGGAGCATCGATGAGGATATTGGAGCTATTACTATGAACAAGCACAGAGGTGCGCATCCGCTTATTCTTTGGATTATCAGAGGTACAAACCTTGCAGTTGCAGGCAATCATGGGAATGCCATGAGAGGTACCGGTACCGAGAAACGTCACCTTCATGAAATTTTTAGTTAATTCTTAATCTGAAATTTTAGAACTACCTCTTTTTTCTGCTGCAATAAGGTAAAATTATGATATTATTATATGGGTAAACCTACAATCATTTCAAGGATTCTTTCTGTAAGTACGATTTCCCGAATTATTCTGTAGACCCTGATGCAGAGGTTGGCCTCATAATTATTAGCCCATTTACAGAAAGAGCGAAGATTTATTTTTAACTTAAAGGAAATACGATAACGTGGAGAAATGAGATGGATCAGAAGGATGTGAAAGGATATACGCCATACCAGAGAAAGGTAATCAGGAATTTTTATGAGAATAAAGATCTTCGGCTTATACAAAAGTTAGGTGAACTCGTCTCAAATTTATATTTAGAATCCAATGAGAAAAAGAGAGAATCCGGATGGAAAAATATCAGGAAAATACTTATCGATTTAAAAGTAAACCCGCACGAGGTGGAGTACCTGACCAAAGATAGAAATCTTGCAATAATATCAAAAAAATTAGCGGAAATGTTTTGAATCTCTTATGATTAAAATACCTGAAGAAAAACAATCTGTTCCCGACGGTATGATACTTATCCCCGAAGGGCCATTTCTCATGGGAAGTACAAAGAAGGATATCGATACATTATTAGACCTTGATCATACTATCGAGATTGACCGGTTATATAACGAATTTCCTCAAAGAGAAGTTTACTTAAGCGCTTATCTTATAGACAAGTATCCGGTCACGAATGCCCAATACAAGAAATTTATCAAATCCGGGGGTTATACGCAAAAATTATTCTGGTCAGATGCCGGATGGCAGTTTATCTCACAGACAAATCCTTTGGATAGTGGTGATCTTGACACTATTCTGCAGGGCGGGCAGCAAGATTGTCCCGTTGTAAATATTTCGTGGTATGAGGCTGAGGCTTTTGCGAAATGGGCGGGGAAAAGGATGCCTACTGAAGCAGAATGGGAAAAGGCCGCCCGTGGAATGGATGGCAGGATCTATCCATGGGGTAATGTCTTCGATAAAACAAAATTGAATTGCGCTGAGTTAAAGATTGAAAAACCGACTCCGGTTACTCAATTCCCGCAAGGACAAAGTGTCTGCGGATGTTTTGACATGGCAGGAAATGTGTGGGAATGGACGGCTGATTGGTATGATAGTCATTATTATGAGCATGCTCCTCATAAAGATCCACAAGGGCCGGTTATAGCAGAGGAAAATCCCTACTTCGGAAGACCCGAAGAGGTTGGCATCTCTATTTATGAATTAAAACCTTCAGCAACCAGTGGGTTTCTGAACGCATGTAAGGTATTGCGGGGAGGCTCGTGGAATGGGTCTGGTGTAGTTCATATCCGATGTGCGAATCGGGATTATGATGAACCTACTTACAAAAACGATACGATCGGCTTCCGATGTGCTAAATCTCTGGCATAACAGGATGCCTCTCCTCTAAATTGTGAAGAAAGAACGACTGAAGTAATCTTACAATCTTCTGTATCCAATATCAAAGCGGTACCAGGATGTTGTTGTAATCCCCCTTGATCCCCCTTAAAAAAGGGGAAAAAGGAAGTCTTTCTTTAGAAAAGGGGGGCTAAGGGGGATTATGGACAAACATGGCTCTTTTTCCAAAGGGATACCTCCTTTTTATGGAAACGGATTCTTAGCTTGATGCCTATGGGAATGAACCCACCCCTAACCCCTCCCAGGAGGGGAATAAAAGCTAGTTCTCGACCCGGTCGGGAAAAGTCCCCTCTCGGGAGGGGATTTAGGGGTGGGTAAAAGGCTGTTGGGTTTTGTCTTTTAAAACCCAATCTAATTAATGGATAGGAATTTTCTTCTGTAGGGCGACCCTTCGGGATTGTGCTATCTCCGATCGCCTATTCAGATGGGGAGGCAAGGCTTTACAGGCTGTCCGGGAATTCAATTGCTACCTGCAACATATGCTATATGTTGCTCTTATTGCAATAGTTAATCAATATTATAGTATAGCTTGATCCGTAAAAACAATTCTCGGCCAGCCTGTTTAGCCTTGCCCTACAACAGCACTAAGGAGGATAGATTTCCGGTATGATTTATTTAAAAAGAGCTTATGATGCCCCTTCGAAAGATGACGGCTACCGGGTGTTGGTAGACCGGATATGGCCTCGCGGTGTTAGTAAGGAAAAAGCACACATTCATTCCTGGCTCAAGGAGATTGCACCAAGCAGCGAGCTTCGGAAATGGTTTGGTCACGACCCCGAGAAATGGGAAGAATTCAGGAATCGTTATTATCGGGAACTGGAAAATCGATCTGAGTTGGTGGAGCAACTTGTGAGGAAGGCCGGCGAAGGCGCATTGACTCTCGTATTTGCTGCTAAAAATAAGAGCTTTAATAACGCAGTCGCCCTCAAGGAATACCTGGAGAAAAGGCGAAGTAAGGAATAAGGAAGGACAAAATGCAATATTTTGTCCATCCCGTCAAAATAAAAACTTCTATAGGATTAAGATAGAATATGAAAATTGTATCACTTTCAGACCTGCCAGAGGAAGGTGTATCCCATAACCCTGAAATAAAGAAAAAGGTGTTGCTGAAGAAGGATGAAATACCTAATGTAACGGGTTTTTCTCAGGCGCGCATCACACCTGGCCAAATAGCTGGTTCCCATACCCACGATGACAGGTATGAAATCTTCTTTTTCGAAGAGGGTAAGGGAATTGTCCGAATCGATGATAAGGAATACCCGGTTGAAAAGGGTGTTTGTATTGCGGTCGAACCCGGAGAGATCCATAGTATTATTAACACGGCATCCTCCGATCTTGTTCTTATTTACTTCGGGGTAAAGATTGAAAGAAAACCCGTAGTAAAAGACTACCTGGCCGGAAGATTCGGAATATTCAGGAAGGTCGGCAATGTGCTGACATCAAAAGAGTTCAAAAGAGCCAGGCATAAGGCAGAAATATACGCACATAACCCGGAGAAAACGAAAAAACTCCTTGATAAAGCAGTCAAAAAAACAAAACGTAAGAAGCAGGGACCTGTTAGCCAGGCATGGCAATACCTTTCAGCGCTAATCCGGATGGTACGGGCTTACATTCGCGGCGATTATAAGGAAATCCCGTGGGAATCGATCGTTTTATCGATAGCTGCCATTATCTATTTTGTTTCTCCCGTTGACGTTATGCCGGATTTTATTCCCGTAATTGGTTACCTTGATGATATGGCTGTTATTGCATTTGTAGTGAAATCAGTCAAGACCGACATGGATAACTTCCTGCAGTGGGAAAGCGAACAAAGCGAGGCGCTCAAATAAGACGAAAGAATTGTTCATGAGGTCTATGGTCAAAAACTATCTGGACAAGGTAGTAGCTCGCAGGGGCACGGGGCACCGTACCCCCGCTTTGAATTTCCCTCTATTCAGGGAAAAGAAATTCACTTGGATTCTTGCAACGTGAACGGCTAATTTCTTGGATAGTTGATTGATTTTAATAACACTCTCGTAACTGCATCTCTGATCCGTACCTGTGCGACGCCATCTGACTTTCTTATCGCCAGCACCGCTATTTCCGGTATGCCATTACCATCAATGTCCTGCATTGAAGTTATTCCCTCAGGTCTGAAATTCGAATCGAAAAATGTTATATTCATCTCTAATTGCGGGTTGCTTGCATCCCTTCTCTGTACGATTACATTACCTTCCTTATCCACTCCCAGGACGGCTAGTTCAGGAATACCATTGCTATTCACATCCGGAACTGTCGTCAGGGCCTTAGGCGTATAGGTAGGACCAAAGAACTTTATCTTCCTGATCGTTACCTCTGTGGTATTATCCTTTATGATAACTTGCGGAATACCGCTCAGTTTCACACGCAATCCTGCAATCTCAGGTGAACCGTTGCCGTTCAAGTCAGGAAGGGAGGTAACATCTATATAGGGTGCAGAAGGAACGACACCGGTGATCTGGATGTCGTCTATATACTAACCCAAGTTCTCATAAGCATAAACAATAGTATGCCAAAATCCAATCCTTATTTCTTTACCTGCATAAGCAGTAAGATCTAAATCCATCAATGACCATCCAGCGGATGTTCCCCATATAGCATTACTTATATTTGCCCAATCTGACCATGCACCCGTTGTATCATCTTGAACAGAAATCTGGACATACCCAGCATCATTAGGCGTATATGAGAACCATTGCCAGAAACGCAGATGTACCTCTTCGTCACCGCTTACGTTAGGAAGCCTAACTGAAGGACTGATAAGACGACTAGGATTAGTCATAGGATAATTACCATCCAAAACCGTTCCTGCACACCTTGAACCACCATGAGCAACAGGTGAAGGCGGAGTAGGTTGACCCACATCCCAAATACCTTGATCTGCACTCCAACCACTCCATTCACTTTCGAAGCCATACTCGTATACAACCTGTGCCCCGGCAGGCGTCACCTGCAAGAATAAGATAAAGATAAAAATAACAGACAAAAATGACACGACACGACACGACACGACACGCGCCTTTCATCTAAGACCTCCCTTCTAAAAATTTTACAGGAAATAGAGTATCACGGTACTCTATCGTTATACTCCATAAACATTCAGGAATACCCATAAAACAAAAAAGCCTTACTGCAAAGATATTTATTGAAAAAAAATCTTCGGCAGTAAGGCTATCTTCCTGCTATCTGCTCTTTGTGGGTTTATCAGAGATCCTTAACTTTGCGCCCCCTGATCACTCAGGGTTTACCTTTATCGTAATGCTTGCTATAGTATTTCAAGGATGAAACTGAACATATCCTCAACAGAGGAAAGACTACCCCGCAATGACATTTTTAGAAATTCCATAGCATAATACATCCTTGTACGAAAAAAGTAAATTTTATTTTTCGGCAACTTTTGGCATAAATATATAGCATATTTACAACGCTATATAAACTGGAGAGTTATCTATATTAGGAAAACACATAAAATTTTTACGCGAAAAAGCCGAACTTAGTCAAGCACAGATGAGTGAACTCTTAAGAGTAAGCCCACGAGCCATTGCCAGGTTTGAAGCCAAAGGTCATGCTCCTGTCCCACGCATCCATATCATTGCTTCTTGTACCAGCTCTTCAATGGTGTACGCAGGCTATTTTCAATGCAGTTCCTTTAGAATTTGTAGGAATAAAGAATGAAATGATTCTAGCGTGACTTTACTAAAGTAAAGTCAAAATAAAGTCCTAAGGTGTTGAGATATATGAGGAAAGCGAATTTTTTAGTTGTATACACTGAA
>NZ_SZPP01000010.1:0-65712 GCF_030263775.1 Candidatus Jettenia sp. AMX1 | reverse complement strand
ACCATTTCGTGCATAACCATCGCCGATGTTTAACCAAAGAGTACCATCTTTACGTAAAACACGCCAAACTTCGCTAAAAACCTCAACAAGGCTTTTTACATATTGAACCGGTGACGGCTCCGCACCAATTTGGGAGGAATGATTATAATCGCGAAGACCCCAATATGGTGGAGAAGTGACGCAACACTGAACTGATTCTGCAGGGAGAGCAGGAAGGATTTTGCGGCAATCTCCTGTAAATATTTGTAAATCATTTATCTTAAAATCTGGTATCATTTCTCTCTCATTTTTTTCGTGGTATGGTTTTGCAGCGACAGTTTGGGTTTTAATGCATCAAATATACCGAATTCCGGAGCTTACTCGTAAACCATTTGCCATTGTCTTTATTGCGGTATAACAAAAAAATCAGCCGCCATGCTTTTTACGGTCGGCTGTCGTAGGGGTAAAATCTTTGTTATTGACAAATCGCCTCCATGACCCCCTTCTGTGTTTCCCGATTTCATTCTGCTATTTTCAAATCATCTTAGATAGCTTCAGCAACCCCTCATTTTTAAAAAAATCAAAGCAAGCCGTGCGATAAGGAAAACGTACAGTGAAGATATTTTCAAGCAACCTTGCGTTCGATTTCCTCAAACTTAACAGCTACCTTTTTGGAAACTCCCGGTTCCTGCATGGTAATTCCATACATCACGTCGGCGATACTCATGGTAACTTTGTTATGGGTAATTATAAGGAATTGCGTATCCCTGGTAAAGTCCTTTACAACATGGGAGAACCGATTGATGTTACTCTCGTCAAGGGCTGCATCTACTTCATCCAGAATACAAAAAGGACTCGGCTTGGTTTGGAATACAGCAAAAAGAAGTGCAACGGTGGTCATTACCTTTTCGCCGCCTGAAAGAAGGGTAATTGAGCGAAGCTCTTTATTCGGTGGTTGCGCCATGATCTCTATTCCCGCCTCTAATATATCCACATTTTCCTCCAGGATTACATCGGCTTTACCTCCGCCAAATAGTTTTCTGAACATTACCTGGAAATTCTGACGAATTTCACAAAAGGTTTTCTCGAATAATTCACGACTGGTATGGTTGATTTTTTTTATCAAATCCTGCAAGGCGTTATGTGATTTTTCAAGATCTTCTTTCTGATTCACCAGGAAGGTTTCGCGTATCTCCAGTTCATCTTGTTCTTTAATTGCTTCCAGGTTCACATTTCCTAACCTTTCGATTTTTCCCTGCAATTCTTCGATTTCCTGGGAAACTGCATTCCAGAAATCGACTTGTGAACCGGCGGCGCTGGCAGGTTGGTCTTGAGATATACTTAATTCTAAACTGATTTCACCGGTGGTAGCATCCAAATTTAATAACTCCAGATGATACTCTTCCCGAACGCGCTCCTCCAGATTGGACATACGAATATGGTACTCATTTTCCTTCAGTCGTAATTCCTGTGATTGCTGTTCAATATGTTTGTGTTCTGTCTGTTTTCCTTCAAGGTCTGTCTTTAGTTCTATACGTTTAAGATCATGTTCTTCCTGTCTTGATTTCAGAGAGACTATTGACTCTTCCAGTACAACTCTCCTGGCTTGAAGCTCTTGTATCTGGAGTCCCAGACATCTTATTTCCTCTTCTGCCTCCAGTTTTTTCTGAATACAGCTTTGACTCTCATGGGCAATATGCTTGATTAGTTCTTGGGCTTCCTGTAGTTCAGCACAAAGTTTATTCAGACTTTTTTTCAGTCCATCTTGTTTTTCCTGTTTTTGAGCAAGGCCAACCTTTAAGGTGGTTATCTCATCTTGAATATTCTTTTTTAAGTGCTCTTTCTCCTTTACCAGCATAGACGCATCCTCAACCTGCTGCTCCAATCGCTCATGCTGCTGGTTGAGAAGCTTTAATTCGTCCTGTAAAGCTGCCTCCCGTTCACAAGCCCCCCCGACTTCCACATCTATCTCTTCTATTTCATTCTCATTGATTTTTTTCTCTTCCGTAAGCTCATCTTGCTTTTGTTCATTCTGCGCAAGTTCATTATCTTTAGAGATTTTTGAAATATTTACCTGATCCAATCTTTTTGCCAGTTGAGATGTTTCTATTTCGAGTTCGGCAAGCTCATCGCTGTAATTCTGTTTATTTTGCTCCAATCTTTCAAGGGTTTGCTGGATTTGAATCAAATCATCTTCGATTTTCTTTAATTCACTTTTACGCGATATAATCCCTACCTGCCCTTGTTTCTTGCCACCGCTAAGGGTACCTTCAGGCTCTAATAATTCACCATCAAGTGTTACATAACAAATCCCCTTGGTATAACCGGTTAGCGCCAGCACAGCGTTAAGATCTTTTACAACAATGGTATTGCTTAAAAACCCATGAACTGCCTTACAAACCTCTTCTGTACTATTTACCAGTTTACTGGCAACACCGATAACGCCTGGTTTTTGTAAAATTTCATCGGGAACAGAGGATTGGTTCTTTATTCTGTCTAGCGGGAAAAAAACCGCACGGCCTTTTTGATTCTCTTGTAAGAAGGTAATCGCCTGTACAGCGTTATCTGTAGTATCCACAATAATACCCTGCACTCTATCACCCAAAGCAGTCTCAATAGCCAATGCATACATCAGATCAACCTTTAACAGATCACCAACCATACCCCGTATACCCTTTACCGTTGGTTGCTCTTTTTTAGATTCTTCTAAAATAGTCTTTGCGCCTGCTTCTACACCTTCCGACCGCATCTCGTAATCCATAAGAACTTCGTGCCGGGATACCTTGCTGCTCTTCTGTTGTTTTTGTTGATTAATCTGCTCATCCAAAGAACGTATCATAATCATCAATTCCTGTATGCGTTCTTTTGAAGAAGATACTCTTTGTTCTAAACCGGTGAACTCCTCCATCAGTGCATGTTTTTCTCTCATACTCTCCTGATGTTTAGATACCAAAGTATCCAGAAATGAACTGATTTCCTCTTGTCTTTTCGAAAGCCTCATCCTTCTGCTTTTTAAACTATCTTTTTCCGTAGTTAAACTGCCAATCTCATTTTGAAGGCCAGACTCTTTTTGAAGTATGGTGATAACCTCAGATTTCTTTTCATCCATACTCTGGTACAACAAATCGCATTCCAGACCAATCTGCTTTTGGGCTGTTTCTTTCATCTTTTGAGCATCTACAAACTTAACAATTTCCTGCTCTAACGTAGTCAATAATTCTTTCGTTTCTGTGATTCTATTATCTGTCTCATGTAGTTTGTTTTTCAGGTTTTCCTGCTGCTCGTAATACTTTTCATGCTGAATTTCTAACTCTTTAATACGTTCGTGGTCGTAGTGTATCTTATCCTGATTTTTCGATATCTGCGCCTCCAGATTTATCATCTCTGTTTGCATCTGCGCTGATTGTTGCTCTAATTGATTCATGACATCTTCGATTTCGTTTATTTGAGGCCCGATCTCGTCGATATCGGTAGCTATTCTCTGGTTTTGCTCTTCGATCTGATTTACTTGTTCTGAAACCGTGATCTTCTTATCTTTAAGCTCCCGATAATTCTTCAGTGAAAGTCCTATCTTTAATCGTTTTAGTTGTTCCACATATTCCTGATATTTTCTCGCTTTGGATGCCTGGAGTTTTACCGAGCGCAGTTGTTTCCGTAACTCTTCAATAATATCGCCAACCCGCAACAGATTCTGTTCAACATGATCTAGTTTACCCAAAGCAGCTTTCTTTCGTGATTTAAATTTACTAATTCCCGCAGCCTCTTCAAATAATGCCCGTCGCTCATGAGAATCCGCCCGTAGCAAAGCATCCACATTGCCTTGTTCAATTACAGAATAGGCATCCGCGCCAAAACCCGTATCTATAAAAAGCTCTCGAATATCTTTTAACCGGCTTGCCTGTTTGTTAATAAGGTACTCCGATTCTCCCGAAGTATATAAACGACGGGTAATACAAACCTCAGTATATTCGAGTGGTAATAGTCCTTTATTATTTTGGATAGTCAGGGATACCTCTGCATAACCAAGAGATGGACGCTTATCAGTCCCGTTAAAGATCACATCTGCCATTTCATTACCCCTTAACGATTTTACGCTCTGTTCCCCCAGTACCCACTTTACAGCATCAATGATATTGCTCTTTCCACACCCGTTCGGTCCTACAACAACTGTTATTCCATCTTCAAAAATAATTTCCGTCTTTTCAGCAAAAGATTTAAATCCGAATAATTCTAATTTTTTAAGCTTCATAACCGTAACGTAACTTCAAAATATAAAGACAATATACAAAAAGAGGGGTGTTTTGAATACCTTATTAAAACACCCCTCTTCATTATACATACATTTGGTTCAATACATACATGTAAAATTATTTACATACTATTATTTTCTATGCATATATACTTACCAATTTCTCCATAGTACTAAAAATTCATTATTTCTTTGTTGGTTTCTTTTTTGTATCCTTCTTGTCTGCTGCTTTTGCTGTCTTTCCTGAAGTACCACACTTTTTCATTGCCATACACAATCACCCCCTTTCTGAAATTATCATAAGAACCAAATGGTATAATAAAATCACCAATTCCGAGCTACTACCTTTCCCTCTTCACCGCGAACACAACAGTAATCGACATACTTACCGGCACTTGCTGCAAAATCTCTCAGTGCCTCTACGGGATATGGTATAATCTGTAACATCCTTGTATCCAAACAATGGTTTGGTTTGAATGATTGCAATATGTATCTTTCCGCTCCCTTAATGGCTTTAGCAATATCCTCAATATCATCACCGTCCAATTGAGACGGACATACGGTAGTGCGAAACTCATACTCAATACCGCTTTCCATAATAATACAAATGCTTTTTTTAATGTCCTCAATGTCACAGGATACACCAGAAATTTGTTCATACTTCTCTTTTTGAAGAGGGGCCTTGATATCCATAGCTACACCATCCAGAAGGCCCCTGTCGATTAAATCCTTAAGTACAAGGGGATTCGTACCATTCGTATCCAGGCGAACCATAATTCCTGTTTCTTTTAATACCTTAATAAGCGCAGCGAGATGCTTATGTGAAGTCGGCTCACCACCAGTAATGACAATGCCATCTACCCATCCCAGGTTTTGTCGTATTTTGTCAACGATAGTATCAACAGGAATGGATTCCAGTTCATCTGGTGTTTGAACCAAATGAGGGGCATGGCAATAATGGCAACGCAGGTTACAGGTTGGTAAGAAAATTATTGAAACAATTCTTCCTTCCCATTCAATGAGACTATTTTCTATAAATCCTTTAATTGGTACAACCATACATTAATATTATCTGGTAAATTTGATCTATTTTGGATTCTTCCACAATACTAATTACTCTGCACCGGGAATTCATCAGGCAGGGTATCAGTTCCATTTCACCACAATTGCAACCCTCAGTTAAAGCTTAGCATTTTGTTACGCAAGATTCTGTCAAAACTTCTCTTTCTTTAGGCAATAAATCATTAACCTGATAGTTACCCTTGTGCCTATCTGCCAGTTCGCCGATCTTGGATTTATTCCAGTTATTAATACGGCTAAAATAGCCTACAATTCTTGAAATACCATATACATTCCTGGAGCCGCAATGCACACAAATATCGGTAAGCTTTTGGGTAACTTTTTTACAATCATTGCAAATAGTAAATTCAGGAGAAATTGTAACCTGGGCAGCCTGAGTATTCTTAAAGGTCTTTTTAACAAGATTCATAATACTCGACGCTGGTGGTCTTTCTTCACCAACAAATGCATGGATAATAGCGCCTGATTCAATCATGGTGTGGAATTTACTCTGCAGGAATATACGGGTTATCATATCCACAGGGGCATCCGGACGCAAATGTACGCTATTGGTATAATAGAACTCGTCCCTTTCGATGCTTCCCTTTACCATATCTGCCGCTTCCGGATAATTTCTTACATCGACCTTAGCGAGCCTTCTGCTGGCGCTTTCAGCCGGAGATTCCTCCAAAGAGAATTTTAAATTGTGTTTCTTTCCCGCTTCCTTAACACGTGCATACATATGAGAGACCACCCGCAGTCCCTGTCTGATCATGTCATCACCTTCGTGTAATTCCCTTCCTGTCATAAATTGCAGGCATTCATTTAATCCTAAGATACCCACAATGTATGTCGAAGCTTCCAGATCCACGTAGGGGCGGCCATCCTTGGCTTTCTTACCAATCTCCCAAAGGGGCATTTCCTGACTCTGCATCAACTTCTTGACAAACTTCTTTTTCTGCAAATGTGCCTTTACGGCAATCTCGATAGCTTTGTCAATCTCTTTATACATCGCATCCCAATTACCTTTACCGGCCCGATAAGAGGCTTGAGGAAGATTAATCGTAATATTTTGAAATCCGCAAAAACGCATGCTTTCTGGATGCTGGATCATATAGTTATCATCAATAGTAGTGCGTAGACGGCAGCAAGCAGAGAGTGTGATCTCATCTCTGTCAAAGATAAAGTACGGAACACCATTCTCGCTCGCAATCTGGCATGTATACTCCAAAATCTCGTATTGCTTTGGATCATTAAAGGTATCTTCATTAATATGAAAATCACACTTCGGAAAAGCAAAAACATGTCCGTAGCAATCCCCTTCACGCCATACATCCAGCATAGCAAGAGTAAATTGTCTGGCTGTTTCTTCATACTCCCCATACGTTTTACCGGTAGGTTTTCCACCAGGCCCGATGGCAGGAATATTCCTTAAGTACCTTGGAACACCGGTATGAATATTGAAATCCAGGAATAAAGTCTGGCCTCCGCGGGAAAAAGCACTTTGGGAACAACTGAAGATAAGGTGCTGAGCCTCTTGCTTCATCTCTTTATAGCTCATCCCTTCCAGATAAGGGGCATACATAATATTGACATATCCTACTCCGAGAGCACCGGCGTAGTAAGCCTGCATAGAAGCCAGGAACGTATTCAAATGCCCGGTCAAAGTACGTGCATGCTTTGCAGGTGCAGATTCGGTATCTAAATTCTGAAGCGTCAGCCCATATTTTTTCAAATATTCCAGAGAGTGAGAGGAACAATACACCCGTGTTGGATAACCCAGATCGTGAATATGTACCATCCCGTTGAGGTGAGCATCTGCAACGTCCTTTGAAAATACCTCCTGCAGGGCAAATTGTTTTAATGTATTTTCAGCAATTGCAAGGTTAATTGCCTCCGGATTATTCGTTGCGATATTACTGTTTTCCTTATTTTTCGACATAATTAATTCATCAAGATCGTACTTAGGCATACCAATCACGACTTGTTTTTCGAGTTTCTTGTTATACCCTCTTTCAAAGAGTTCATTATCCACAAGTTCTCGTATAAGAGATGTCGAAATACGGTTTAATCCTGAGGAAAAAACTCTCTGTTCTACGGCACTCGCAATTTCACCTGATGCCTCTTCCGACATATCAGCTTCCTTGAGCAGGGCATCTGCAATTTTTCTTTTATCCCACGGAAATGTTTCATCCTTTGTTTCTGTATTTACCATCAGAGAGACATCAGTTGTATCAGCCCGCTTCTTACTTTGTTTCCGCACACGAAGGGATTCGCGTACCCTCGCCCTTTTATCACGATAGAGAATGTAAGCCTTGGCTGTCTTGGCATGTCCCGTCTCGATAAGCACCTTCTCCACAATATCCTGTATATCTTCAATGCCGGGGGTTTGCCCTGCATATTTCTTTTCCAAAAACATAGTAACAACAACTGCCAGTTCATCAGCTAAGGCACGGTCCTCGCCTCCCACCGCCAATGCAGCCCTAAATATTGCATCAGCAATCTTTTTCTCATTAAAAGGTACTAATCTTCCATCACGTTTTACGATGTTCTCTATTGTTGTGTTCATCCCACTTCCTCCAGCCTAATGTTTAACAGATGCGCCTCGTACATTGCCATTTTCATCTTCCTTTTTCTTTTTAATAGTACTCATAAATGGTTTCAATTCGTCTATGAATTCCGATATATCTTTAAATTCCCTGTATACAGATGCAAATCTCACGTAAGCGACCATATCCAGAATTCTCAATTTTTGCATTACCAGCGACCCTATAAAACTGGAGTCTACTTCCCGATCAAATTTGTTATAAATATCCCGTTCAATTTCATTTACAGTATTTTCTAAAGTATCTGTTGATACAGGTCTTTTTTCACATGCCTTCAATAATCCGGAGAGAATCTTTTTGCGATCAAAAACCTCACGCCTTCCATCTTTTTTAACCACTCGCAGCGGATTTTCCTCAATCCGCTCATACGTTGTATACCGACGCCCGCAACTCAAGCACTCTCGTCTTCGCTTAATACTCAATCCATCCAAAGACGTACGAGAATTAATAACCTTGTCGTTATCTACTTTGCAGAATAAACATTGCATATAACCCTACCATAAAGAATACATGAAATTAAGCTATTTTTAAATCCTATTCGCTTAAAAATATTATATATATTGATAGGTTGATTATATACCATACCACATATAGACAGTCAAGAGGATTCTTAAAAAAAGAAAAAAATACTTCTCATTCTCTGGATTTTTCCCTGAAGTAAATAGTATCTTATTGAGTAAGATACTATATTTTGGTGGGGAGATTTTTTATACTTAATGCGGGGAAATACTCTTAGGGCAAGATTGTTTGTTTTACAAACTTCAACAGCCTTTTTCTTCCTATACTTGTTAATCCGGCATTTTACCAGCCATTCAAAAGGACTATCATTAATTATCAGGGAGGAAAAGGTTTATTTTATAGAACCAGACAAGATGAGGTATTGTAAAAAGTGCATCATGCATTCTTTCCTCTGTAAAGGGCCTTCCGGTAATCAATAAGCCCTGTTCTGTTCAGATTTATCTTAATATGCTTCTTTCTGTAGATCGAAGAACTGCATTGGTAAATTTAACTGTACCCGCCCGATAAGCTAACTTTTTCATCAAGTGCTCTTAAAACATGAATACACTCTCATAACGAATATCTGCCTCATTGAAGGAATTGCTCAATCGCTTCTCTTACCTCATCCAGATATACATCAGTATCTTTACAATATCCATGAGGCCTTAAGTTCGGTACCGCAAATATGGCCTTAGACATAGCTGCCATCAAACCCGTTCTCAGTTCTTTTTCGCAGGCAATGGCTATTACTCCATGTATATCTTCAGCCATAACCTTTTGAAGAGCAACACGCCCTCCTGTAGCCAGGCATATATTTACTCCATACTTTTCAGAAAATTCTAATAAATCCTTAATTTTACATTTCCCACAACGCTTACATTCGCTCAAGTCATTTTTAACATTTTGCTTACACTGGGAATTCTGGATACAGTGGGGAAATAAAATTAATAAATTCTTTGGAGTACACTTCTTTTTACGAAACTTCAACATAAGGTTATTAATAGAAACAACCTTTTTATCAATAAATTCCATAGTACCTGCCTTTAAGTAAGAGGAGTTAAGCTGATCAAAGAGAAGCTAAATAATTTTTTCTGCAATGATAATGTATTAAGCAAATATATTAGGATAGTATAATGAAACGTAAAACTCTTTTAGAACTATACATGACATATTACCTATGATGTCTTTACTTTCTATACACGTGTGTTTATGATATAAACATATCGTTAACTGCTATTTTATGGCCGCGTGCATACTCTTGCACATCCATGTCACGTTTACCCTCAGGTTGTAATCGTGTAATACAAAGAAAACCATCCGCGGTAGCTACATGGATTCCACATGAAGCAATCTCAACGAATGTACCAGGGCTAAGGGATGTTTTGATTTCTGATCCATGATGAATTTGTGTTTTTAAGATAATAATCCTTTTCTTTTCTTGAGAGCTATTTTTCCTATAATAATAGGTATAAGCCCCCGGTGACGGAGTCATGCCGCGTATCCGATTGTAAATTTTTTCTGTTTCCTGCGACCAGGAAATCAACCCATCTTCTTTTTCCAATTTAGGGGCAAAACTCACTCTTATCTCATCTTGTTCTGTGTAGGTTACTTTTCCTGTTTCTATGAGATTGAGCGCTTCAATTAATAATTCTGCACCCATAGAGGCAAGCCTTTTTCCAAGCTCTTCTGCATTTTCATCAGGAAATATTGGTGTTGCCTTTTGAACAATAATATCACCGGCATCCATCTTGGCTGTCATAACTAC
Source organism: Candidatus Jettenia sp. AMX1 (assembly GCF_030263775.1). Taxonomy (NCBI): domain Bacteria; kingdom Pseudomonadati; phylum Planctomycetota; class Candidatus Brocadiia; order Candidatus Brocadiales; family Candidatus Brocadiaceae; genus Candidatus Jettenia; species Candidatus Jettenia sp. AMX1. The sequence goes on along the minus strand of NZ_SZPP01000010.1, from coordinate 55,556 downwards.
AGCAGTGACACCAGTAATCTTCTCACCGCAAATAATCGCATGATGAATGGGAGCTGCTCCACGAAATTTAGGAAGTAAAGAGGCATGGATATTAATACATTGATATCTCGGAATCCGGAGGATTGAATGAGATAAAAATTGTCCAAATGCAACAACAACGATACAGTCTGGTGAAAAATATTGAAGTTGTTTCACAACTTCTTCGTTATTGATATTGACAGGTTGTAAAATTTTTAATCCCAGTTTAAGCGCTGCCTCCTTTACTGGTGGAGGGCTTGGCATTTTACTTCTTCCTTTTGGTCTATCCGGCTGTGTAACAACTGCGATAATTTTGTGCGCGGACATTGCCAGCGAGCTTAAACTAGGAACTGCAAATTCAGGAGTTCCCACAAAGACCACATTCATTCTTTAATAAATCAACCTGTATTTATGGTTTGTTTTATACTTATCGCAAAATGCTGATTACACAGAAGCTTTTATATCGCTATAGGACCGCTCGAACTCTTTTAATTGTTGGGATATAGATAAATGATTTGCAGGACTTATCTTATCAATGAAGAGGCAACCATTAAGATGGTCAATCTCATGCTGCCAGGCCCGTGCAGCAAGCCCTTCTGCCTCTATTTCTATTTTTTGTCCTTTAAGATTATAAGCTCGTGCTTTAATTCTTTGAGCTCGAATAACCTTACTCATAATACCCGGTAAACTTAAACAACCTTCTTCTTTACTCAATTCCCCTGTTTCTTCTATAATGGTTGGATTGATAAATACTTTATCCTCACACCTGCTATCATTTACATCGATAATAAAAAGGCGGACAGACCATCCTACCTGTGGAGCAGCCAGTCCAACTCCATTAGCCTGGCACATTAACTCCATCATCTCTTCCACTTTTTGATATACCTCTTTATTAATTTCCGTTAATGGCTTTGCTTTTTGCCGAAGCACAGGGTCGGGGTAGACAATGATATTCATTTTCCAATTTTCTCTTTATGTTTAAATCAAATATAACAGCAATTACAAATTTTTTGTATCTATAACTGTAATCTTAGATTTTTTCACGAATTTTAAATAATTGTTTATTAAATTACTTTAAATTCACTATAATAAAAAACAATAAGAAATGCAAGCCTCTTTCATTTTCCTATTGACTTTGGACCATAAATTACATAAATTATAAATCGATAATCTTTACGTATCTATTGAACAATGTTAATTTAGTAATTTAAGTTTAGGGAGTAATATAGAAAATGCCTACAACCAATTCTGCCAAAAAAAGGCTTAAACAAAATAAAAAACATAATTTGAGAAATAAAACACATAAATCTGTTTTAAAAACTCAAGTAAAGAAATTTTTAAGTTTGCTAAAAGAAGGAAATACAGAAACAGCGGCAGCAGAGCTTCGATTAACAGTAAAAAAATTGGACAAAAGCGTTGCAAAAGGAATTTTGCGCAAAAATACTGCCAACAGAAAAAAATCAAAACTAACAAAAAAGCTTAACCAGATAAAAGCTGCTTCACAACAAAAAGCTTAATCACCCCTGCAGCAGTGCCTTGAGGTGAGCTTCTATGCATAAAGGCAGATCCGAGAAATTATAACCACCCTCAAGGCATGATACAAGTCTACCGTTACAATATTTTTGTGCGGTTCTTATAACAATCTCTGTTAATATCCTAAAATCTTCCCTATCGAGGTTCAGTCCCCCAATGGGATCTTTTTTATAGGTATCAAATCCTGCTGAAATAATAATAAATTCAGGAATGAATTGATCTGCATTTTGTTTTATAACATCGGTAAATAATTCAATATACCTTTGAGATGGTATATTCGCTGGAACAGGCACATTTATTGTAAATCCTTCACCCTTGTCCCAGCCACTTTCTTCTTTTCTCCCTGAACCAGGGTAAAAAGGATATCGGTGCATAGAAAAATATAAAATCGTTGGATCATTGAAAAATGCATCCTGGGTACCATTACCGTGATGTACATCCCAATCAATGATAAAGATCCTTTCTAATTTATACTTGGATTGAATATATTTCGCAGCAACAGCTACATTATTAAAGAGGCAAAAGCCCATGCCCCTTGCAGGTGTGGCATGATGTCCTGGTGGACGTATAAGACAAAAGGCGTTTTTCTCTTCGCCTTTCATAATAAAATCTATAGCTGCTAATGGCGCTCCTACAGCATGAACAGCAGCATCATACGATGCTGCGGAAATTATAGTATCACTATCCAATTGGCCACCGCCAGTATTTGCAATGTGTTTAATAGCTTGAATATAATTTTCTGTATGGATAAGACCTATTTCTTCTAAAGAAGCAGCACGAGATTTTTCTACTCTTAATTGGTCCCAAAGCCCGGTTGCTTTAAGGTGCTTTACAGTATTTTCAAGCCTTTTGGCATTCTCAGGATGCCCATGTCCTGTATCGTGCTTTAAGAAGATATTGTCATACATGAGTATTGTCATATAAATTACCTCATTAGATACTATAAAAAGCTAAGAGCTAAGGCAAGTTTTTCTTGAAATTGATTTACAAATCTGTTATTTTGTTGCCTTCAATATTTGCTTAACCTAAGTCCAATTACCTATTTAATATTTATCAAGATGGCAATAAATTGATATTATGAGTATTGTTAGGAGTTTCTAAAATATGAGAAATTTCTTAGTTAATCTTTTTGAACGATTAGAAACGGGTATTCATAAATCCAACGGAAATGGCAATGGAAAACACCTTATTTCGGAATTACCGAAACACAAATTAATATTTGAAAATACATTTCCCGGTGTCCCTGCATCTACTCTATCAACAAAAAATCCGTTAGATAGCGCTATACAAAGATCGCAACAATATATTCTTAGAGAACAAAACAAAACTGATGGACACTGGGTAGGAATCTTAGAGGCGGATACCACCTTAACATCAGATTATATCATGCTGATGCATTTCCTTGCTAAAGTAGACCATGAGAAGCAAAAAAAAGCTGCAAGACTAATCCTCGATCATCAACTTCCTGATGGCGGTTGGAATATCTATTATGGAGGACCAAGTGAAATCAGCGCCTCAGTAAAGGCCTATTTTGCCTTAAAACTGGCTGGATATTCTGCTAATGAATCTGTTATGCAAAAAGCCAGAAAATGCATCCTGGATATGGGTGGTATCATGCGGGCTAATTGTTTTACGAAAATTTACCTGGCTATGTTTGGGCAAGTTGATTGGCAGGCAGTGCCGGCAGTTCCCGCCGAAATGATACTATTTCCCCCTGGTTTTTATTTTAGTATTTATGAGATGTCTTATTGGTCGAGGTGCATTGTTGTCCCCCTTTCTATTGCTATTGCAAAAAAACCACATATTCCGGTAGACGATGATTTGCTGAGCGAACTTTATCTCATCCCACGCAATAAAGTGGTTTACCGAATAAAGAGAAATCAATCAGGATGGTGTTGGCATAATTTCTTTATTGATGCCGATAGCATCTTTAGAAGATACGAACAGCAGCCTATTAAGTTCATCAGGCAGATAGCCCTGAAAAAGGCGGAAAAATGGATGCTGGATCATATGGATAATTCTGGTGGGCTAGGAGCTATATGGCCGGGAATTATCAATTCTATTTTTGCGATGAAATGTCTTAACTATCCGGAAGATCACCCCGCATTGCTAAGTCAATTGAAAGAGGTGGAGAATCTGATTATTTATGAAACAGACAGGCTTTATTTGCAACCATGTGTATCACCTGTTTGGGATACAGCGTGGGCGATTATAGCACTTCACGAGTCAGGAATTCCCAATACCCATCCATCATTACAAAAAGCAGGGCGGTGGCTCCTGAGTAAAGAAGTCAGGAATTTCGGGGATTGGACTTTAAAGTGCAAGGTAGAAGAGCCGAGTGGCTGGTACTTCCAATATGCAAACGAATTTTATCCCGACACGGACGATAGCGCTGCTGTACTTATGGCATTGCAACGAGTATCATTACCGGAAAGTGCGCATAAAGAAAGAACCTTTTTACGCGGATTAAAGTGGCTTCAGGCTATGCAATGTGATGATGGCGGATGGGGAGCATTTGACCGTAATAACAATAAGGCGATTTTAAATCATATACCTTTTGCTGATTTCAATGCATTATTAGACCCAAGCACCAGTGATGTAACAGGCCGATGTCTGGAATTTTTGGGCCGGGTAGGATTTAGCAACACCTACACCAATATTCGATCAGCCATAGAATTTCTTCAAAAAGAGCAAGAAAAAGACGGATCCTGGTTTGGGCGTTGGGGTGCAAACTATATCTACGGCACGTGGTCTGTACTTTCCGGACTCTCAACCGCTGGAGAGGATATGGACAAGCCATACATCAAAAAGGCTGTTGAGTGGCTGAGAAAATCTCAAAACTCAGACGGAGGGTGGGGTGAAACTATAAAATCGTACGATGACCCATCCCTTAAGGCAATTGGTAAGAGTACACCATCACAAACGGCATGGGCATTATTAGCATTCTTTGCAGTCAATGAGATAAAATCAGATGCCGTAGAAAGGGGAATAAAATTTCTCTTAAACGGGCAGAAAGAGGACGGAAGTTGGGATGAAACTGAATTTACAGCAACTGGTTTTCCGAAAGTTTTTTACTTAAAATATCATATGTATCGGAACTATTTTCCTTTATTAGCATTAAGCAGATATCGAAATCTTATCCAAAAATTATAGCGCAGGAAATATACAATAATTATAGTACTCAAGATATGAAACCGAACGTATTTCTGATAGGGTGGCACGGACAAACTCGTTTGTCCGTGATGGCACAATCAAATCATGACTCATTGTATTTGGTTTCATTATATTCCGTCCGGTTTCATCTATTTGATACTATAAGTAGGGCAAAGGGCTTTAGCCTTGCACATGTGTAGCCCGGGGAGCAAAAGTGCAAACCTAAAGGTTTGCCCTACGTATGATTAAAATAGAGACATATTTTCATAGAACTACGGTTATTCTGAGTCATGAAATGATACAGAATCCCAATGTTAAAATCCCTATTTCTAGCGAAAACTCCATTTAGTCATTTCTATAATATCAGACAATCGCTTTCCACTTTCTAATACCACGGTAGGCTCAAAACCGCAATGCATCATACAATTCTTACAGCGCGGGTCATCTCCCTCCTGATATTTTTTCCAATCCGTATGTTTCATATATTCATTGAAGGTTTTATAATGAGTATCGGTAATAAGGTAGCAAGGACTTTTCCAGCCTAAATAATTTCTCGTTGGATTTCCCCAGGGTGTACACTTCAGGGATCTTTCACCCTTTAAAAATTTTAAATACAGAGGCGAATTTAATACTTTATATTTCTTTGAAATTCTGTAAATAAACCCAAATTTTTCCTGCACTTCTTTTCGGCAAAGAAATATCTCGTTCTCATTATGCTCAAAACTAAAACCAGGAGAGACCAGCATACCATCCACTCCTAATCCTTGTAAAAATGAAAATAACTCTTTAATCTCATCCTTGCTGGTATTTTTATAAATAGTGGTATTTGTGCAAACCTTAAATCCTGCCTGTTTTGCTTCCCGGATAGCACTCGTTGCCCGTTTAAAAACTCCTTTTCCGGCAATAGCATCGTGCGTGTCAGCAAGGCCGTCGATATGGACATTGATATTAAAATATTTATTTGGTTTTAGTTTTTTTATAGCATCCTCTAATAAAATTCCGTTGGTACATAAATAAATATGCCGTTTTTTATTCAAAATATTGCTGATAATCTTATCAATTTCCGGATGCATGAGAGGCTCTCCCCCGGTAATGGAAACAACAGGCACCGGACATTCGTTCACCGCCTCAACACATTCCCCGACACTTAACATTTCCCGCATCGTTTCCTTGTATTCTCGTATACGGCCACAACCCTCACAAGCAAGGTTACAGAGATGGGTAACCTCCAGCATCAATACCAGAGGGAATTTTTTTCTGGATAAGAATTTATTCTTAATTAAATATCTTGCCAATGAAGAACTTAATGATAGTGATACCCTCATAACGGATAGAACTCCATTTATATAAAGAAGAACTAGTGATCCAAATTAACGAATTACAAGTACATGATGCTATACCAATTATAGAGTACAGTCAAGGATTATTTAAAGTGCAGTTTCCAGCAAATTTTATATAATTTTTTATAATTGTATTGAAAATTGTAATTAAATTTGATTCCATTTACTATTCATTTCTTAATTACATGAGAAAATCTATGATAGCTATATTTTTTGCATTAAGCCAAGAAATATCATCCTTAAAATCACAGGTAAATATTTTAAAAAAGATTCGGCATGCCAATGCAGTATTCTATCAATCAGAATTTTGCGGTTTTCCAATAACCCTCGTTCAGACAGGTATAGGAAAAAACGTATCAGAATCCGTCCAACATTTATCAAAATATTTTAGAATACAGTTAATGGTCTCGTCTGGTTTTGCAGGTAGTGTAAATTCTCAAGTTAATGTTGGAGATTTAGTTATAGGAAAACAGGTTCTTTATTCGCTCCAGGAATCGATGGAAGGAGAAATTCAAATTGATTCGATATTTCCTGGCGATACTCCGGTTGTAGATCTGGCTGTTAAATTATGCAGTAACAATGCCTTTAAATCACATTGCGGAGATATCTTAACCGTTAACAAAATAATCCGTCAATCCGTACTTAAGAAGCACATCGGAAACCAAACTTCGGCAATAGCCGTTGATATGGAATCATTCGCTATAGCAGAACGAGCTAATGCTATGGGAATTCCCTTTGTTATTATACGGTCTATCTCTGATGGATTAGAGGATGATATGGAAATAGATGAAAATATGGTAACTGAGCGTGGAAATGTTAATATACCAGCCACAGCACGCCATTTATTCAATAAACCTCATCATATCCCTTACCTTAACAGGCTCCGTAAGCAAACAAAATTAGCTACAAACACTTTATCAGTATTCTTCCCAAATTTTATTACACAAGTGTATAACTCTTTGCTAACATGAAATTATATAAAGGTGAATAATGTCACATAAGAAAATTGGTATTGTAATGGGTAGCGACTCAGACCTTACGATAATGAGAGAAGCTATAAATATCCTAAAGGAATTTGGGATAGATTTTGATGTAAACATCATATCTGCACACCGTTCTCCGGAAAGAGCTCATGCTTATTCAACAGAGGCAGAAAAGAACTATGAAATAATTATTGCGGGCGCAGGCGGAGCCGCACACCTGGCAGGAGTTATTGCAAGTCTAACCCCGATCCCTGTTATTGGCGTCCCTATGCTAACCTCTGGACTAGGCGGATTAGATTCGCTTCTTTCCATGGTACAAATGCCGTCAGGTGTCCCTGTGCCTACCATGGGTATTGGAAAGTCCGGAGCTATCAATGCCGCACTATTAGCAGTACAGATACTCAGCATATCAAATGAACAATTAAGGCAAAAAATGGTTCTTTATAAAAAAAATTTATCAGATGAAGTAGCAAGAAAAGATAAAAAAACAAGAGAAGAACTTAAATTATTATAGGCCTGCGGAGATTGCAATTGTATAAAAAGAAAAGTACAACTACCAAGAGCGTAAAATGAGAGAAGGATTTCTAACGTTTTCCTTCGAAAGCTCTCGTGGATAAGTTTTTGATAATACTCAATATGAAACAAGGGAGATGGAATGCCGTTACCAACTATCGAATGGGAAGGGGATATCAAAGGTCGTATCCGGCTTATTGATCAAACCCTGTTACCAAATGAATTGAAATTCGTTTATTGTGAAGATATAAAAAGCATTTGGCATGCGATTAAAACCCTTATGGTAAGGGGTGCGCCAGCTATTGGTATCGCTGGCGCTATGGGGGTTATTTTAGGTATTAGAGATATACATACAAAGGATATGGATACGTTCTTAAAAGAACTCAGGCAGGTCGTTACCTACTTAGGTTCATCACGTCCCACAGCGGTTAACCTCTTTTGGGGACTTACCCGTATGGAACGTATTGCCCAGGAAAATAAGAAAAGGTCTGTCCATGAAATAAAAGAAGCACTCTTACAAGAAGCGCTCAAGATACAAAATGAAGATAAGATAATTTGCAGGCAAATTGGAGAAAATGGCGCCGGATTTATAAAAGACGGAAATGGTATCCTGACACATTGCAATGCAGGCGGCTTAGCAACTGCGGATTATGGGACTGCGTTAGCCGTTCTATTTCGTGCCAAAGAACAAGGAAAACGTATTCATGTCTATGCGGATGAAACCCGCCCTCTGTTACAGGGATCAAGATTAACGGCCTGGGAACTTATGCATGCAGGAATAGCCGTTACCCTGATTTGTGATAATATGGCAGCACATGTAATGAAACAGGGAAAAGTACATGGTGTAATTGTTGGAGCTGATCGAATAGCCGCCAACGGTGATACCGCAAATAAAATTGGCACTTATGGAGTTTCCATCCTGGCAAAAGAACATGGAATTCCCTTTTACGTTGCAGCGCCTGTCTCAACATTCGATTTGAGCATAAAATCAGGAAATGATATCCCTATTGAAGAACGTTCCCCTGAAGAAATTACCAACGGATTTGGCAGGAGAACTGCGCCTGAAGGGGTTGCCGTCTTTAACCCTGCATTTGATGTCACCCCTGCGAAAAACATCACTGCTATTATTACTGAAAAAGGGGTGATTCATAAGCCTTCTCATGAAAGTATACAGTATCTACTAGGAAAACATACTTCATGAAAATGAGAATTCTCCTATAACATAAACTTAGCCAAATGTGGGTAAAAACTTACCAAAAAGCTTTACAGGGATAACACTATATTAATGAATAGAGGAGGTTTTATATGCACATTCACGGGCGTATTTTACAGGCATTATTAACAGGTGGTATATTCTTGTTTTTCCTTGTCGGTTGCGGTAGTGATCGTGTTAATATAGAATTTAAAACCTCTCCAGATATCTACGTCGATGACTCAAAAACAGATCCCGATAAATTAAATAAAGAACTCGAATACGATCTCAGAGAAGCAGAGAAAAAACGAAGGCAAAAGGAGCGTGAGGCGGCAGACAAGGCTAAGGAAGAGGCTGAAAAAAAGGCAAAGACGGAACAAAATACACAAGAGCAAATACCTGAAGAAGAAACGAATCAATTAAATAAAGATGATTAGCCAATACCGCAATAATAACTTAACGGAAGTTCTGGTGTATACGAGTATCTTGTTAAGGTAATTGATAATAATAATGGTTCAATCTTCCTTATCTAAAATTCTCACCATAGCCGGTTCCGATACAAGCGGTGGCGCAGGAATACAGGCAGATATGAAAACTATCACAGCATTGGGAGGATATGCAACTACTGTCATTACTGCATTAACTGCCCAAAATAGCCTTGGTGTTCACTCTATTTTTGAAATACCAGCATTTTTTATAGGACAACAAATAGATGCGGTTATGATGGATATAGGTGCGGATGCTATCAAAACAGGAATGCTTATGAGTAAAGATGCCGTGGAAATGGTTAGTTCAAAAATAAAAGAGTATAACACTAAACGTATAGTCGTAGATCCTGTCATGCTTTCCAAAAATGAAAAGCGATTGTTATCTCCTGATGCCACACACGTCCTCACATCGCAATTGTTTCCATTATCCCTCATAGTAACGCCAAATATTCCGGAAGCAGAATATATCTCCGGATTAAAGATAAGGAATTTTTCTCATGCAGAAGAAGCTGCCCGACGTATTCATCAATTAGGTCCTCTCTCTATACTTATAAAAGGCGGACATGCAGAAAGATCATGGGAGAATGGAAAATATAAGGATAAAGTCGTTGATATTTTATACGATGGAAAATCTTTTGAGTATATTGAGGGTGAATATATACCAACAAAAAATACCCACGGTACAGGATGCACCTATGCCTCGGCAATAGCTACTTACCTGGCAAAGGAAAGCAGCTTAATAGATGCTGTTACGCAGGCAAAAAAATTTATTACCGCAGCCATTAAAAAATCATTGAATCCTGGCAAAGGGTATGGGACATTGAACCAATTTGAAGCAGTACAATTCCCTTGAATTACCCATGCTCGATTGGTATAATTTTATTTCTATACTTAAGATATTTTTATAAAATCTATTTTTTACGTGTTTTGGAGTATTCATCCTCAGCATTTCTATGGTAAATTGACTTATTTGCGGCTTACCGCAATATGCACTTGTTTTGTATTGAGGATTTACTAATATGCAACAAGTTGCTGCATTAGAATCTAGTGTACTGGTATTAAATAAGTTTTTCATGGCTCTGCATGTAGTTTCAGCAAAGAGGGCATTTGCTTTACTATGCAAAGAGACAGCAGAGGTTATTTCCATAGATGATGGAAAATTCAGTTCCTATAATTTTGAAAATTGGAAAGACGTCTCTCTTTACAAAGCAAAATCAGGTTTACCTGAAGAGGATAATGTAAGTTGGATCAGAACTGTTTCTTTTGAAATTGAGGTACCAAAAATTATCCGCCTTTTATTTTATGATAAACTTCCTCAATCCAGTGTAAAGTTCAACAGGCGTAATATATTTGCCCGAGACGAGAATAAATGTCAATACTGCGGTCAACGATTTCCAACATCCGAACTTAGTTTGGATCATATTGTACCAAAAACATATCATGGGAAAACTACTTGGACAAATATTGTATGCGCCTGTACGGAATGTAACAAAAAGAAAGGTGGCAGAACCCCTGAACAGGCAGGAATGAGGTTAAAACGAAAACCTGTTAAACCTAAGCATAGTCCAATACTCAGCTTGAAACTTCGTTCTGATAAATACCGCTCATGGAAACAATTTTTAGATGAGGCGTATTGGTCAGTTCCATTGAAATAAATCCTGTATTTGCATAGATTCAGAATTTAAAATTTTTTTCTTTTATACCATTTGTTTATTTCTCTTTTTAGAGAATATTATGTAAAAATTGTGGTAGAGGGAAATCCCGATATTCATTTCAGAATAATTCGGAATGTGCTCTATCTGCTCTCAAAAATATACGGGTTTGTAGTTAAAACTCGTATTTTTTTTTATAAGGAAGGTATCTTCAAGAGCATACGCCTCCCTATCCCTGTAATTAGCGTGGGGAATATTACTACAGGGGGAACTGGCAAGACGCCAATCGTTGAATACATCTCAAGATATTTACAAGAAAGAAACAGAAGAGTTGTTATTCTCAGCAGGGGTTATGCGGCTAACTTACGGCAGGAACACAATTTTCCGGCCAACAAAGCTTGTAATGATGAGTATCTTTTACTGAAAGAAAATATTCCTGATATTCCAAATTTATTGAGTAAAGATAGGGTTAAAAGCGGATTAGAAGCTATCAGGCGTTTTAAGGCTGAATATGTAGTATTGGACGATGGGTTTCAACATCTTCGCCTTACAAGAGACCTGAATATCGTAATTATTGATACCCTGAATCCCTTTGGATATGAACACATGGTCCCACGCGGGATGTTGCGAGAGCCGCTTAAGGAACTAAGAAGGGCCGATATGATCATTCTTACCCATGCAGATCAATGCGCCCCTGATAAAATCGGGTTTATTGTTGATCGTTTGCATGAATTTGCGGGATATATTCCTGTAATAGAGACAATTCACAAACCTACGTATTTAGAATCGGTAAAAGATGGCAAACTATTAGATATTAATTATTTAAAGGGTAAAAGAGTCTTTGGATTTTGTGCCATAGGTAATCCGCTATCATTCAGAAAGAGTATCGAAGGGTTAGGGGCAGAACTGCTTGGCCTTCGTATATTTCCAGATCACCACCACTATACCTCTTCTGAACTCATAGCATTAAATAAAGAAATGGGCGGTATACAGCCAGACGCAATTATTATTACCCAAAAAGATAAAGTAAAAATACGGGATAACTCTGATATATGGGATTTCCCATTGTGGACGTTAAAGATGGAAATATGTATTGTAAAAGATTATGAGATTTTTGAAAATAAGATCAACGCTATTTTGAATTGAAAGGAGAAATAAAATGGCTCATAAAATTACCGATGATTGTATAAATTGTGGAGCATGCGAGAGCGAATGCCCTGTAAATGCTATAGCAGAATCAGGAGAGAAGAGGATAATTGATGCAGATACCTGTACTGATTGTGGCAGCTGTGTATCCGTATGTCCTGTTGAAGCAATTCTTGTTCCTTAACGACAAGGAGGCGGATTCTTGTTTATCAAAGAATCCCTAAGATGTGAAAATTCTGGCGTCGATAAAAGTTAATCTGTTAGCTTCAAGGAAGGAACAGGGCTGGTGAAACAGCGGGAACAAAAGCATTCTTCGTTTAAACCTTTAGACTTAAGTAAGATTAAGACATATTCGATAAAAGAACGAAAGAATCTTTCAAGTATCAATGTATTTTCCAAGCCTGTTTTACCTTCAGATGGAATACATGCCTTTTTCAAATCCCTACCAGAAATTTTAGCATCCGCAAACCTTCGGAAAATAATTCATGCAATAGTCCAGGCATATCAGAATGAGCATCATGTAGTAATGGCTATTGGCGCACATGTTATAAAATGCGGTTTGTCACCATTAATTATAGATCTCATGAAAAGAAATGTGGTAACGGCTCTTGCCATGAACGGCGCTGCTGCGATTCACGATTACGAAATCTCACTCATCGGAGCAACTTCTGAAGACGTAGCAGCAAGCTTAAAAGACGGTAGTTTTGGTATGGCAAAAGAAACAGCCGGAGCGTTTCAAATTGCATCCGCAAAAGGTATAACAGAAAACATAGGACTTGGACGGGCGCTGGGAAATAGAATACATGAAGAAAAAAATGAGTATAATGATCTTAGTTTGTTGGCCTGGGGTGCACGATTAAACATCCCCATTACCGTCCATGTTGCATTAGGGACAGATACCATCCACATGCACCCGAATATTTCGGGAAAAGACTTAGGAGAATCAAGCCACATTGATTTTAAAATCCTCGCTTCCGTCGTTTCGGAATTAGAAGGAGGGGTATGGTTAAATATAGGTTCTGCAGTTATTATGCCCGAAGTCTTTCTCAAAGCAATTGGTATTGCGAGAAATCTGGGTTATAAGGTTGAAAATTTTACAACCGTAAATATGGACATGATTCAACATTATAGACCAAGAACAAATGTCTTAAAAAGACCCACTCAGTATGGATACGAAATCACAGGCCACCATGAGATTATGTTACCACTATTGAGAATGGGTATTCTCTCACAACTTGGTACAGGAGATGAGTAAAGCAAAAGTCCTTTTACAAATATATCAAAAGATGTTTGATACTTTAGGCCCACAATACTGGTGGCCCGGAGAAACCCCCTTTGAGATTATTATTGGTGCTATACTAACACAAAATACCAGCTGGTCTAATGTCGAAAAGGCTATCAGGAATCTTAAGAATACCGGGAAGCTTACCCCAGAAGCAATACATGAGTTGAATGTAACAGAGTTATCGCAGCTTATACGCCCCTCTGGCTTTTTTAATGTCAAGGCAAGGCGTATAAAAACGTTCATGGACTGGTTATTCTCAAACTACGGAGGTAGCCTATCAAGGTTGTTTGCTCAGGATTTGCAAACACTTCGAAGTGAATTACTCGCCGTGAAAGGTATCGGACCAGAAACAGCAGATTCTATTCTGTTATATGCAGGAAATTTGCCCACATTTGTTGTAGATACATACACCTATAGAATCTTTTCACGGCATGGATTTATTCCTGAAGAGAGTTCCTATGATGAGATTAAATCTCTCTTTGAGGAAAATCTGCCAAAAGATGTAAAATTATTTAACGAATACCATGCCTTATTAGTAAATACAGGAAAGATGTTTTGTAAGCCCAAGAAGTTCTGCGAACAGTGTCCTTTAAAAGAATTTTTATAAGATATCTCTATTAGAGATAATGCGAGGCATGGCAAGATTATTTATGGAGCAAATAAAATGATACGTAATGAGGTGTTGATAAAAGGCGGTCATGTTGTGGACCCTGCAACAGGGATTGATAGTCGTGCAGACATCTTTATCAAGGATGGTAAGATTAAAGCGATTTCAAGCGATATTAGGGTAAATAACGACGTTACCATTATCGACGCAACTCTTAAATATGTAGTCCCTGGCTTGATCGATTGCCATACCCATCTTCGCGAGCCTGGCTTAGAGTATAAAGAGACCATTGAAACAGGTTCCCGGGCTGCCGCAAAGGGTGGTTATACAACTCTGATATGCGAACCAAATACAATTCCCCCTATTGATTCATTAGAAATGGTAGACTCCTTAATGGAAAAGGTTTGCCAAAAGAGTGTAGTCAATATCTATACAAAGGCGTGTATTACAAAGGGATTATTAGGAGAAGAACTAACGGATATTAAAGCGCTATCGAAGGATAAACGCGTTAGAGCCTTGTCTGATGACGGCAATCCGGTATTTTACGAAACATTAATGAAAAAAGCTTGCGAATTGGCTGCACAAAACAACATTGTTATAAGTCCTCATTGTGAGGATTCTCAAATTTCTCTGGATAAAGCAAAAGAAAATCACAACGTGGCATATTTTCCAGGTAAGCCGTTCTGCCATGAAACCGATTTCATTATCCGTGAGATTAAATGTACCGAACAAGCGAAAGGGTGGCTACACATCTCGCATGTTAGTTTAAAAAGTTCTCTGGAGGTTATTCAGCAGGCCAAAGAAAGAAATCTTGCAAGAATAACGTGCGAAGTCACCCCCCATCATTTACTATTGGACGAAAATTTCAAAAATATGAATGGGAATGCACCCAAAACCAATCCCCCTTTACGCTCACAGAAAGATGTAGAAGCACTCCAAAACGGCGTGTCAAATAATGATGTAGTCGATGTCATTGCTACAGATCATGCTCCGCATACCCATAAGGATATCAAAAATGGCGCATCTGGTATTGTAGGACTCGAAACCGCACTGAGTGTTATTCTCACGAAACTTGTTCATCCCGGTATTTTATCACTGAAAAAAGTTATTCAAAAAATGTCTACCAATCCGGCTCAAATATTTAAGATTCATGGGGGCAGTTTAGCAGTTGGTATGCCTGCCGATATTACTATTATTGATCTGAATAAGGAATGGATCGTGGATGTCGAAAAATTTGAATCAAAAGCAAGAAATTGTCCTTTCAATGGCTGGACGTTAAAAGGCAAAGTAGTAACCACCCTCATTGGTGGAAAAGTAGTTTTTGATAATTGCTCGATTTTATGTTAATTATTATTGATGGCTATAATTTCATATTTACAGTGCCAGAGTTGGAGAAGTACGTAGAAGGAAACCATATAGAACCGGTTCGTAACTATGTAATTTCATTGCTCTCGAAGTACAAAGAAAAAAAACATTATGAAATAATTATCGTATTTGATGGTAATTGTACTGAAGTTATCTTACCAAAAAAGCAAACATACTCCGGCATTACCGTAGTTTATTCAAAATCTGGCATTAATGCCGATACCGAAATAAAAAATATCACAAGCCTGTGCCAAAATCCCAAAGATGTTCGTATTGTAACGTATGATAACGATATAAAAAGACATGTGAAAAAATGTGGCTGTCAGATTATTGAACCAAAAATATTCTATAAAGAAATTCTAGAAATTATAAACAAAACCAAAAAACGGGGATGTGATGAATATGAAGATAAACAAAACGGTTTATCAGAAAAAGATTCAAAATACTGGAAGGATATTTTTAAAGATATTTCTCCAGAAGAACTAAAATCAAATATCAAGAAAGCAGATATACCAAAGATAAAGAATAAAAAAGGGAACCCCCCCTGTAGTACAGGTGAACCACTGTATAAGTACCAGGGACCCTCTCCCGATGAGAATCACTATTGGCTTCGTGTATTTAAAGGAATCGAAAAGGATGAACATAAAGATTAAAATACCCTGGATTTTTAGATGCATATTGACCTTAGCTTATGCTTATTGTATATATCTTGCATCTTCCGAAGATACCTCTTCTGTTCCCCTTCCGCCTTATACCGACAAGCTCATTCATTTTGTAGAATTTGGTTTATTATGCTTTATGATATGCTGGTCATTTTCCCCTGTTCTCATGGGAACTAAGATGATATATAAGACTATTCTGGCAATTGGCATCACCTCTCTTTATGGTATGTCAGATGAATTCCATCAATACTTCACCCCCCATCGTTCTGTAAATATCTCTGATTGGTTAGCAGACACCGCCGGCGCCATCACTGCTGGTTTTTTATGGCAATTGCTAGCGCCTAAGCGGCAAACGAAAGAGAAATTACTAACCGCTAAAAGAAGCTCAAATCCAGACAGGAATAGAATAAACACCTGAATTAAGGAAATATCCTTTTCCTGTTATCCATAAAATATAATAACTTTTCCCAACATCTTTTCATATTGTCGTTTAACTGATATAATTGTTTTATTATGACTCTGTTAGACATTAAACCTTATCCTTGTTTAAAATCCTCACAAGATATCAAAAAGTGGTATGAGGAGAACTATCATTTACTCTCACTCAGTGGACTCTGGTTAAAAGGTGGAGAACCTAATACCATGGATGCTGCCTTGTTTACTCAGGCAGAACTGAGATTTCTCGTCTGCCGATTATCAACCTATCGCGATGTATCAGTCTCTATCTCTCATTCCCTGATAGCTCAAATTGCCCAAGAGGTTAAAGGGGTTTTTGTAGATTTTGCCTTCCTTCCACCACCAAAGGACATGGAGATAATGAACGATTCAAAAATCCCGCTTTGGTTAGGCATAACTACCAAAGAACCAGCCTGTGCATTTGATATACTTGGTATCAGTAATTCATTTGTACTCGAGCTATTGAATTTGCCAGGACTCTTACATTTTTCAGGTATCCCAATCTTCAAAAATAAACGCATGATCCGGCCTGATATTCCACTGATTATCCTTGGTGGCGCCAATGCGGCAGTTACATCAGTGTTACACGGACCCATAAAGGATCAGGGATTTGAGAATAACTATGGACTTGTAGATGCGGTAATTATTGGCGAAGGGGAACATGCCATAAAACAATTTCTGGAGATAGTAAAAGAAGGAAAGTCCTTGGGTTTAAGTAAAGCAGAAATTCTGAATTCCTGTCATGGAAAGGTAGATGGATTCTACGAACCCGATAAATACGAACATCAATATACGATGATTGTACAAAATTATTCAGAACAAGAACTAGGAGAAAAAACGGGCAGTGAGCAAGTTGAAAAACCATCCCCCTCATCCTCTCTTTGCGAAAAGGAGACAAAAATTCCCCTTTCGAATGAAAAAGGTTTAGTGGGAATCGTACCGAGAGAGCCGTATGTATCATATCCTGTAAAAGGCGCAATTGTATATAACCTTGATCAGACAAAAACGATGGAATCATGCCCTCTATGGTATGATCCGGAAAGTTTGGGCACGGGAAGCCTGCAAATTAGCAACGGATGCCCATGCTTTTGTGCCTTTTGCGCTGAAAGTTGGGAGAGAAAACCATATCGTGAACGATCTCTACCAAAACTTTTAGAAGGATTGCGGTCTGCAAAAGCACATCAAGGACTCGATACCGTTAACCTCCTGAGCTTTAATTTTAATACCCATGAAGAATTGTATCCCATGGTTTTATCTTTTTATGAGGAAACAGCCAATATTAGCCTGAAAAGCCAACGATTCGATTTGCTATCCACAGACCGCTTCCTTGTAGAGGTGTTACAGATAATTGGAAAGACAACGGTTAGCTGCGGAATGGAAGGTATCAGCGAACGATTACGGCGCTATCTGCACAAGAACCTTACCGAGGAACAAGTCTACAAGGCATGTGAATTCTTATTTGAGAGAGGCATCAGAGAACTAAAGATTTTTTTAATTAGTACCGGACTGGAACAAGAGGAAGATTTCTTAGAGTTTGAAAAATTTGTAAAACGCCTGGCAGATTTAAAAAGCATGTGTAGGAGCAACGTGCGTAGTATTTTCAGCCTAACCCCTCTGTATTATTCACCCCATACCCCTTTAGAATTTCATACGTGCATAACAGTTCTTGAAGATACAAAGAAGATACGAAAGAAGGTTGAACATATATGCAAGCTACACGGTATGGAATTCCGGGAAAGCGCTTCACATGAGGAATCATGGCTTACACAATTACTAGCTATGGGCGACAGACGATTAACACCAGCCCTTGTCCGTTCATCGATTACAGATGGCTTCACCTATTATAACAACATACCAAATCAAATAATCAAAACCTGGCGTACTTATTTAACAGAATTGGGATTATCAGAAGGGCATTACTTTCGCGCAAAGGGAAAGGACCACATCTTTCCCTGGGATGATATTGACTTGGGCGTCTCAAAGAAATTTTTGTGGGAAGAATATGAGCGCTCAATTCACTTCAGAGAACGTGACTATTGCCTGGGCCGTCCTCAGGTGGAGGCACAATGCCTCGGCTGTGGCGCTTGCCCAACCGGTGCACAGATAAAAAAAATTACCCGCCATAAAGCTTCTCAACCTTTTCTTTTAGAAGAACTTCACCGGATTTCAGAAAGCAAACGGAACAGAATTATAGTGCGATTAATTGCTGAGATAGAACCATCCATGCGATTGGTTCCAAAAAGATTTATCGGAATAGCTGTCGCTCGTGCACTCATGCTTACGATACCTGACGTTGTACCGTATTATCACTCACTGTCCGGGCATTTGAGAGATTTCGACGGGGATAAAGCAACTACAGATTTTACGTATGGCATCAATGTCTATGACCTTGCGTTTCTCTCAAAAGAGAGAATAGGAGAATTATTAAACTATGAATCGCTCTCTCAAAAACTTGCTGATATACAACAACATTGCCGCGGGTTCAGAATAAAAGAATTTGTTCTCAATCGCGGGAATATTCTGGATGTAAAATATATCCTCTACAGGGTGCATTGGAACACAGATTTTACACGATCTTTTATAGAACAAAAAATGGGAGAATATCTTCATGCTCATTATGTTAAGCACACATTACTAAAAAGGAAAGATCGTACAATATTCAAAGTAAATGCAAAAAACAAAAAGAATGCCGTAGTGCTTTATACAGAAATTAATACAACAAGCCCGTTAGAGAAATCAGATGCGGAGTTCTCTGTTTTCATGATTGTAGCGAAACGCTTCGATATCCAAACATTTCTGGAGACTTTCTATGGATTTGGAAGAAGGCGAGAGCTTATTCGTACAAAGATAGAAGCTTTAGGATACTATGGGAAATATCCTGACTTACAAAAGAGTATACGATGTATATCATGTGGTGATTACATTCAGGAAACATTTCTTGCAGGACAGCCGTTCATAGAACACCACTGTCTCATGTGCAGTATAAAATCAGAATACATATCCCAATACCAGTAGACGTTACGGTAGTTATAAATCCTACCTTGAAAAAATCCCAAAATCCGATATGAACATAGTCCTTCGAGAGCTCTAAGACAATCATATTAGCCACAGAGCCGACTATCGTTAAATTACCGGCAAAGGTACTGCTCATGGCCAGTACATACCACATACTCTTTGGGTCAATAAGCTTATCAATCCACGTTGCTGATAATAATACAAAAGGCACATTTGATACAAGGTTGGAAGCAACGATTGAGAAAATACTGAAGTGAACGATTTGACCCGGTACTGTATCTCCCAGATAAGGTATAACGGCATTGTGTGTCAGCGCTAAAAGACCAGCCTTATTAATACCACCTATAACAATAAACAATCCACAGAAAAACAATAATAACGTCCAATCAACCTTTTCCATGGCGTGTTGAGGTTTCATTCTTGATAGGACAATTAAGGCGAGTCCGCCTGTTATTGCAGAAAGGGGAAGGTTACCGGTAAAAATGAACCCTAAAAAAATAAAGAAAAGTACCAGGAGAGAATGTATGGTAAGTCTTACATCAAGTTCGGGCTTTACCAGTACAATCGAATCCAATTTTTTAAAGTTAATATCCTTTCTGAATATTGCATAAATGATCAGTATATTAGCAATAAGGCTTACTATCCCTATAGGCAGAAGATGTAAAGTAAACTCTCCATAAGATATATGCGAAAAAACACCTATTAACATATTTTGCGGGTTACCGGTAAGAGTAACCACACTTCCAATGTTAGATGAAGTAGCCAGCGCTATGAGGTAGGGAATGGGATTAAGCCTTATTTGATGTAAAGCAAGGACCAAAAGAGGAGTAAACATCAAACAAATAGTATCATTGACAAAGAGAGCGGATAGAATACCGCTGGAAAAGGATACGAAACAGAGCAAAAGGAAAGAATTTCTCGCATGAGTAACCAACAAATAAGAAAGATAATGAAAACAATTAGCCATCTTAAGATAGGCAATAAGCAGCATCATGCCAAGTAAGAGCAAAATAGTATTGAAATCGATAGCCCGATATGCCTCTTCCAGTGTTAACACACCAGTTAATACCATCAATACAGCACCGAGCAATGCGCCTGAAGGCCTGTCCAACGCATGCCATTTCATCTTTTGGGCAGAGATGATACTATAGGTAAGCGCAAAAATAAGTAACGATTTAATAAGCAATTTTTCTAATCTCTTTTACTCGCCTTAGCAAGGTTATAGATACTATAATTCTTAAACATGATGAGATAACAAAAAGTGTCAGTAATTGATAGCCAAATAGAGGAGGTATATGCGTAGCGAGAAACCCACCTAAGAGAGTACCAACACAGACCGCAAAGCCGTTGAACGTGTTAAAATAAGAAATAACGCGAGTCCGTTTTTCGGGAATTACAGAATCATACATAAAATTAGAAGAACACAGATTGAATCCTGCCCAGAATATACCTGCTAAGGTTTGAATACCTATCAGAAAATATATATTTCTTGAAAAAATCCACATGGCTGGCAGGACAGATACAACCAGACTGCATATTCTTATCATTTTTCGATTTCCCAACGCATCCGCACGATGCCCCCAATAACTCACAGCCAATATGCTGGCGAGGGGCACAATTGTAGTAATAAACGTATAGGTAATGTAAGAAAACCCAAGATCTCGAAGCATAAATACCGGAAAAAACGGAGAAGCTATAAATACTGAAAAATTAAAGGAGCTATGGAAAATTACATATTTCCCAAAATTTCCAATATTTAATCTCTGTACAAATTCTTTAAATGAAAAATAGTGTTCTTGTTTTATCTCTAAGGACGGCTCGTACATCTTACTCAGGAAATAACATGAGATGTATCTTGAAATCATAGCGATAAGAAATATGATAGTAAAACCCGTTAAGGATTCCTTTTTAAAGAGATGCAGAATATAACCAGCCAGAAACGCACTAATTACCGTTACGATGCCAACAAGTCTTCCACGTTTACTAAAAAATGACCCTCTTTTCCTGCCAGGAACGAGGTTTGCCATAAGCGACCCCCAGGCAGGATTCGCAAAAGAGGCAAAGAGTAAATATAAGGTACAGAAACAAATAAGCACATGGATTTGAGTAAATTGTGGCAGGTATGGTATAAATGCAATAGGGAATAATATGAGCGCCTGAAAGAAAACAAAGAATACAATCATTTTTTTCCTGCTTCCTACCCGCTCGGTAATATCGGCAACCTTAAGCTGTGCCAATGAAGAAATTAATTGGGTAAAGGAACTCAATAAGCCAATTTGAAAATTGCTAGCGCCCAGAGCAACAGCAAAAGGATTTATATAGTTATCCCCAAATCCAATTGTTGCAGCATACGCAACACCATCTTTCATGGAAAGGTTAAGGCTTTTTCTAACAGCAGTTTTTTCTTGTTGTTTGTCCACAACTATTCAGACCTAAGGTCAGAACAATAGCATATCACATTTCACAACATATCTACTCAAGAGGAATTTTTTATCAATAACGATAAAATTTATAATTCCAGATTTTAGATGTGTGATTGCCGAATTAATTCTAAAATCTTAAGATGGGTATCCATAATTGGATTGTGGATTGATAATTACGGATTGATTAATAAAAATTAAAACTCATGAATTAAAAACACTTTTCAGTTACTTGTTCTTTGTGCCTCAACGGCTAAACAGCAATAATAATTGCATATGAGAACTTTTGATTATTGCCTACGGATATAATCCCCGCATCTTTTTAGCTTCTGCAACACGACCGATACCGAGCATTAATGCAGCGGTACGCATATCAATACCTTTTTTATTTGAAAGTGCTAATATTCTGTTGAATGCGCCTATCATAACATCCTTTAACTTCTTTTGAATATCATCTTCACTCCAGAAATAGTACTGGATATCCTGCACCCATTCAAAATACGATACGGTTACCCCTCCGGCATTCGCAAGGATATCGGGTACAAGAAATACTTTTTTGTCCTGTAATATCTTATCAGCTTCAGGTGTTGTCGGACCATTGGCGCCTTCCACGATAATCTTGGCCTTTATCTCATCAGCATTCTTTTCGGTAATTTGCCCTTCTATAGCAGCCGGCACAATGACATCGCAATCCAGCTCGAAAAGTTCCTCGTTTGTTATAGCATCTGTATCCATCAAACCGGTAACATGTTTGTTTTCTTTAATATGATGTAAGAGGTAAGGAAGAAGAATGCCCTGAGGGTTGTACACTCCACCACTAATATCACTCACGGCTACAATAGTACAGCCCTGATCATTTAAAAGCCTGGCAGCTACAGAACCGACATTTCCCAAACCTTGAATGGCAACACGCAAACCACGGAGGTTCTTATACAACACCCTTGCTGCCTCCATGACCATATAGGCAACTCCGCGGCCTGTGCCTTCCGCCCTTCCCAGCGAACCACCAAGGAGTAACGGCTTACCGGTAACAACACCAGGAATTGTGTTACCCTGCTGCATACTGTAAGTGTCCATCATCCATGCCATAGTTTGCGCATTCGTGTAGAGGTCGGGAGCAGGAATGTCTTTATCCGGCCCTATGATTTGAACAATTTCCGTAGTAAAACGGCGTGTCATGCGCTCCAGCTCGTCTTGCGACATTTCTTCAGGATTGCATTGTACACCGCCTTTCGCTCCGCCATACGGCATATGCATGAGCGCGCATTTCCATGTCATTAACATGGCAAGCGCAGAAACCTCTTTGAGGTCTACATTCGGATGATATCGAATACCACCCTTAGAAGGACCTAAGGTAATATCATGTTGTACCCGATAGCCCTTAAATACCTTCGTTTTACCATTATCCATTCTAACAGGCACTGAAACAATAAGAGAACGCTTTGGATTTCTCATGCGTTCCCTTATTCCATCTTCTATATTGAGTATCTCCGCTACGGTATCAAACTGCTTGAGCGCTGTTTCATAAAGAATATCATTACTTATCATAGATGGTACCCTTTCTAACACTTCATTATTTACGTACCCTATCCAATGCAAGCAAGAATCCATAGATAATTGCCTGTGGTCTGGGTGGACAACCAGGAATATAAATATCTACAGGAACAACGTTATCAATTCCATTTTTTGTGGCATAACAATTACTAAAAATACCTCCACTGCTCGCACAGGCACCTAAGGCAATAACCATCTTTGGTTCTGGCGTAGCATGATACGTTTTTATGAGAGCAGTTTCCATATTTCTCGTGGGGGGGCCTGTTACCAGTAAACAATCAGCATGACGCGGAGAAGCGACTACATCGATACCAAATCTCTGTAAATCATGAACTGGACTGTTATATAATGCAACAAACTCCCATTCACATCCGTTACATGAGCCTGCATCCACTTCTCTGACATGCAGTGATCGCTTGAATACAGAAAAGATCTTTTCATTAAGCTTTTTTCCAAGCGATTCCACCGATTCTTTTGTATCAAAGCCTGCCTTAACGAGAAGATCTTCCTTATGTGTCGCCGCTAACTCAAAATTGTTGGTAATCGTAATAGCCTTATAGGGGCACATCTCCTCACAAATTCCACAAAAAACACATTTTGCATGGGAAAGTTGCAGATACCGTTTACCATCTTGTTCTATCCAGGTATATGCGCCTGTAGGACAAACATCCACGCAGACATTGCACTGCTTGCACCGCTCATTGTCTATTTCAATCCTTCCCCGAAAACGAAAAGGAGCTGGCTCTTTTTCGTATGGATACGAAGAAGTAACTATGCCTGTCTGGAAACTTTTCTGAAATTTTGTAAACATTTTTTAGTCCAGGAAATATACGAAAAGCAAAAATTTCAAATAAAATCACAATATTTTAAAGTATTTTATCATAACATACAAAATCTCATAGATTAACAGTCTCGTTTACAAGTCAGTACAAGAATAACATAATTCAAAACTTTTATTAATTAAAGGGAAATCCGGAACAATATTCCCCGGAATAGTATAAGGAATTGCCGGCCAGTTGCAAAAAGAGGGCGAACGCACTTTATATCTGAATAACCTATTGTCTGGGGCTGTCATAATCCAATATATATTCTCACCTCGAGGCGATTCCACATAACTTAAAGCTTGTCTGTATGGAGGAAGCTCCTTAACGGAAGTTTTTATAGGACCTTCTGACATTTTATCAAAACATTGTTCAATAATATATATAGATTGATAAACCTCATCAACTCTTACTCTTACCCTCGCATACACATCCCCATCGTTATAAAAAACGGGGACATCAAAATCAACCTCACGATACGCAGCATAAGGATGATTAACCCGAGCATCTCTGCCTATTCCGGAAGCCCGCGCAGCAACTCCAACAACTCCAAGTCCTCTGGCAGTTTCAGCAGAAAGCCTTCCTGTGGTCTCAAGCCTGTCTATAAGAGAAGAAGATGCAAACATGATATCGGTAAGCTCTTTGAAATCTTTCTTAATATCGGTAAGCAAGGTTGCGATATATTTCTTTAGATCATCATTGATATCGAATCTTATTCCACCAACAGTAATCATCCCCCTGAGGTACCGATTACCCGTTATCGTTTCATTGAGCAGCTGTAAATACTCGCGAATTCTGAACCCGTGGGCACTACCCAGATGAAAAGCTGCGCCAGCACAGATATTACCAATATCCCCTATATGGTTATAAAGTCTTTCCAATTCTAGAAGTATAGTCCTGATAAGCTTAGCCCGCGGTGGTATCTCGACCCCTGCTACTTTTTCAATAGCCTGACAATAACCCGTTGCGTGAGATGCTGCACAAACACCACAAATTCTCTCCGCAAGAAACAGGGCCTTTGTATACGGCATAGTCTCAAAAATTTTCTCCGTGCCCTTATGGGTATAAAAGAGCTTTGCATCTAAATACAGGATACTGTCACCCACAGCGCTAAACCGAAAATGTCCCGGTTCAATAATTCCGGCATGAATAGGACCTACCGGTATTTCAAAGACGCCCTCCCCCTCTACTCTTTTAAATGGCAGCTTAGACTCAAGATGGGGCAGGCGTGTCTGGACATCAAAATCTTTTCGTAAAGGATACGTATTATCGGGGAAGTTGCCATGTAATACCAGCGTATAGGGGTCTGGATGGCCTACAGGCTCAAGCCCGAACATATCCTTAATCTCACGCTCGTACCAATGAGCTGCAGGAATTTTCGGAGTAATTGATGGAAATACAGGTTCTCGCTCACTAACAGGGATGTTAACAATTAAAAATGTGTCCTCTTCCGGCAAAGAGAAAACATAGTAAATTTTAAAATATTTATCCAGACTTCTCTCATCGTTGCAAATCATGGATGAAAGAGACGCCTGGAATGTGCTGTTGATATAACTACATATATCTATGAGCTTTTCTTTACTCGTGGAAATATAGATTTCATTTTCCAAAAAACTTTTTGTAATGGTAATAGTACCGTAGAACCGGTTCGTTAACGTATCGAGATAAACTTGTCTGCTGGTATCCATTACACATTCCTTACAATATCATATATATTATGAAGTATTTTACTCAAAAGAGGTGGTACATACAGGCTTACTACTAATATAAAAAACAGCAAAAATGACATTGCCGCAACAGTAAATTTATTTGCCTCGCCTTGCTTAGCGATTACCGCAGGCACACCGAAAATCATCTTAAACATATTATAAATAAAGCCAATGAAAATAAGAATAATACTTACTAAAAGTATTGCGCTGAACACTATTGACAATAAATTTCCACTTAAAAAGCCATCTGCCAGGACCATAAACTCACTCGTAAAGATATTAAATGGAGGTGTGCCTGTAATAGCAAAGGCTCCGATAATCAGCATAACACTGGTGACAGGAAGAGTTTTCATAGCCCCGGTAATATTTCCCATATCCCTTGTCTTATATTTTAAGAATAAATTACCGGCACAGAAAAACAAAAGAGATTTTACTATTGCATGGTTAAAGGCATGCAACTCTGCACCATAGATACCGTACATACCTCCAAAGCCAAAACCAAGTGCAATAATACCTATATGCTCTATGCTGCTAAAAGCAAGTAAACGCTTATAATCCTTTTGTATCATAATAAAGGGTATTGATACAACAACAGAAATAAGGCCAAATATCATAAGAAGTGTACCAGAGTAAGCAGGCCCAACGCACTTAGAGGTAAGTATGTGATATCGTATAATACCATACATCGAACAATTGAGTAAAACACCTGAAAATAAGGCACTAATCGGCGAAGGTGCTTGGCTATGTGCATCCGGTAACCAGGTATGCATAGGAGCCAGACCTGCCTTAGTACCATATCCAACTAATATAAAAAGGAAGGCGAGTTTCATGAGATGAGGCTCGAATCCATCTGCAACCTTTAGTAAATTTGACCAGTTTAGCGCATAACCAATCTCACCAGGAGCACTTTTTGCAGAATGAAAAGTCAATATAACACCAAACAATGCCAGGGTAATTCCTACCGTACAAATGATAATATATTTCCAGGCTGCCTCTTGATGAGATTTTTTATTGTAAAAACCTACTAAAAAGGTAGTAGAAAGCGTCGTGGCTTCAATTGCTACCCACATAATTCCCAAATTATTAGTTACACACACTAATAACATGGTAAAGATAAACATATGAAAAAGGAAGTAATACCACCGTAATCTCTTTTCAGGAAACTCACCCTCATGAAGCTCTGCTTCCATGTAACCCGCTGAGTATAAAGCAGCAGCAAAACCAACAAGGGTAACAATCTGGGTACTAAGAATACTTAAAGAATCAAGATAGAAGAAACCATGGAATCCTTCCAATGTTTGATTACTATAAATAGCGCAATTCAGTATGAGATTGTATATGAGTGTGATAAAACTACCGGCAATACTCACATATTTTGATATGCTATGCTTTGCAATGAATACGCATATACCGGCAGTTATTATCGGTACCAGTAACAGCCCTAAAATTTCCATTATTCCCTGAGCTCCCTGAGGAAATCCGTATCAATAGTATCAAACGTTTCCTTGATTCTGTACACGTATATTCCCATGATAATAACACCCACCAGGATATCAAAAAACATACCGAGTTCTACGATGAGAGGCATGCCATAAGAAGTAGATAGTGCGGCAAAAAAAAGTCCGTCCTCCATAGCAAGAAGCCCAAGTATTTGCGTAATAGCCTTCTTTCGGGTAATCATGACAAAAAACCCTACAAGCGTAATAGCAAGCGAAACAGGCAGGCAATGTCTCATAAAGACATTTTCAAATTTCAGAATCGACTGGGTAGAGTAATAGGCAATAAGAATAATGCCACAGGAAAGTAACAATGATAACGTATAGCTAATAAAAGACTCAACCTCATTTTTAATTTCAACTTTATTGACAATATAAAAAAGGAAGCCAGGAATAATAATTACCTTGAGTACTAATGAGATTCCTGTAGCAATATAAATGTGATGAATTCCTGAAAAATATGCGATAAGACCACTGACCCATGTCAAAATAAAAGAGCGAAATGCATATGCCCAGATACAATTCTTCAAACGACTCGTACCAACAAGCATGATCGTTGACATAAGCATTAAAATTGCAAGAATATCAATAGTTTTAGAGTTTATAATAATTTGATGTGCCATAATAATCAACTTACCATATAGTGTGAAATAATGGCTAAAAGAGATAAAACAAACGCTGTTCCCAGCAAATTTGGTATCCGGAATAGCCGAATCTTGGCAAACGACATCTCTAAAATAACAATTAAAGAAGCAAAGAATCCGATTTTAACAAGATACACCGCAAAAGAAAGGATTAAGCCCGAAAAGGTTAAGCCTGGAGCTACCCCCCAGGGTAAAAAGGTATTAACCAAAATAGTTAACAACAGCAACAACTTCATACAGGATGCCCATTCTATTAAAGCCAAATAACGTCCGGAGAACTCAAGAATCATACCCTCATGAATCATAGTCAGCTCCAGATGTGTATACGGATTATCAATAGGAATTCTGCCGGTTT
This sequence comes from Candidatus Jettenia sp. AMX1, assembly GCF_030263775.1. Taxonomy (NCBI): domain Bacteria; kingdom Pseudomonadati; phylum Planctomycetota; class Candidatus Brocadiia; order Candidatus Brocadiales; family Candidatus Brocadiaceae; genus Candidatus Jettenia; species Candidatus Jettenia sp. AMX1. The sequence goes on along the minus strand of NZ_SZPP01000010.1, from coordinate 27,149 downwards.
CTGCGATAATGACAATAGCAAGGGCGGCAAAAGCGAGAAAGAGGGCTGGATTCAGCAGGATTATACTCGTATTAAGCATAGTACTTGTAATATTACCTAAGTTTGTAGAACCTGCCGCTAAAGAAACAGTAAAGATTGAAAGCATCATGGCTGGCTCCGCCATAGTAGATACCATCATCTCGCGGCTTCCACCCATACCACCAAATGCACTTCCTGTATCAAGAGAAGACAAGACCAGGAAAAATCTGCCGAGTGCAAAAAGATAGATAATAAGGATTACATCACCAGCAAAATTTACCGGCACATGAGATGAAAGAACAGGAACAAGCAGCGTTATAATCAATATCGAAACAAATGTTATATAGGGGGTTGCCCTGAAAATCCACGATGCAGTCTCTGAAACTACGGCATCTTTCCGGAGTAACTTCACAAGATTGTAGTAAAGCTGAAAGATACTCGACCCTCTTCTGCATTGCAGACGAGCCTCTATTTTATTGATAAATCCTTTTACCAGAGGGGCTAATCCAGCGATGACGACAATCTGTAATATGGGAAGTATTATATTGGAAGCTAAACTCATATTCGGTTATTGAAAAAACATAATTAAAATCAGTAAAGTCACAAAGATATAGGCAAGATACAGATGAATATTTCCCGTATGCATCCACCTTACTCTTTCGGAACTGTTCAGCACGAAATTCGAAATCGGTGTATATAAATATCTTTCAAATATTGGCGTTATTTCACCAAGGTAAGTTACAGACTTCACAAAGTAATGAGGAACAGAATACTCAGAACTCACCTCTACTCTTGGCCTGTATAAGCTACTAAAAATAGTTTTGAAAGACCTTGTAAAGGCCGTAGCAGTATATTCCAGTCTTGGCCCGGAAGTTATACCACATGTCCAGGTTTCATATGACCTTCTGGCAAATCCAGGCCTTACTATTGTCAATACAGCAAAAGTAACTGCTAAAAGTATTACACCAAAAACAGTAGTACTTTTCGGAGATAAACCGGTAAAATTCGTATGAATCGACCTCGTTTGTAACCAATCATAGGATATAATAGCAGGCATAATATTTGTACCGAGAAGATGCGTGTTAACATGGTTAATTATCGTCATAATCTTAGCAGGGAAAATACCCATACATACACAAAGCATTGCTAAGAATCCCATGCTGACATACATAACAACCGGTACTTCTTTTGCTTTTTGCGCATGCTCAGAACGGGGCAGAGCAAGAAAGGAAACCCCAAATGCCTTGATAAAACAGGTAGCAACAAGGGCCCCCGTCAGGGCAACAACAGCGCCACAAATTATGGTCTCAATCTTAATAAGTACTGATGGAATGTTAAACCCGTTTAAAAGCGACTGAAATATAAGCCACTCACTCATAAACCCGTTTAAAGGCGGTAGAGCTGAAATAGATAAAGCGCCTACAAGGAATACAGGGGCGGTAACACGTAACCGTTTTATCAAACCGCCTAACTCCTCAATATTTTTTGTATGAGTTGAATAATAAATATTTCCGGCACAGCCAAAAAGCAGGCATTTAAATACTGCGTGATTAATCAAATGGTACAGGCCGGCAATCATTGCAAGGGATGATAAAGAAACAAAGTCGTATGATTTGAAAATCATAGCCAAACCGATTCCTATAAGAATAATACCCATATTTTCCACACTGCTGTATGCAAGCAGCGTCTTGATATCTCGTTCCATAAGAGCATACAGTATTCCCAGAATAGCTGAAGAGGCGCCTACAATAAGAATGATAACCCCCCACCAGGGTGGGCAAGGAGTGAGAAATTCAAAATAGAACCGCACAAAACCATAAACAGCCGTCTTAATCATAACTCCTGACATAACCATTGAGGCATTACTTGGGGCGGCAGGGTGTGCCATAGGGAGCCAAAGATGCAATGGGAAAATACCCGCTTTTATTCCGAAACCAATAAGTATCAAAAAGAATACGATATTTTTATAGGTGGCAGGCACCTGCGAAGCAACATTTCTAAAATCATCAAAACTGAACGACCCCGCATAAGAGAGCATGATAAAAAAGGCTACGGCGAGTAACCCTGATCCAATATGAGCCATTACAATGTAAACAAAACCTGCCTTTCTTGCTGCCGGATTTTCATGCTCAAAAACAACCAGGAAGAATGAGACCAACGTCATGAGCTCCCACACAATCATAAATACGAATGCATTATTTGCGGTAACAACCAGAAGCATCGATAGGAGAAAGAGATTATAGGTAAACCCAAGGAACCGGGTATCACGTTTATTAACGTACAACCTGGTATATCCCAGGGAATAAAGAGAGGCTATAAAACTAACAACCGATATGGCAAGGACAAAAAAAGAGGAAAGCGGGTCCAGCAAAAAGTCATAGGTAATAACAGGATGCAACAACTGAAAATCAAGATGAATACGGGAACCATGAGATAACATAGTTATGGCTGCCGCAATACTGAAGGAGGCAGCAATAGCAGCAAACACAAGTGAAATAAAATTCCCGGCCTTTTGCCATGCATAAAAACATAAGGCAAATAAAGCGCCAACAATATACAGGATTATTGATATGATAAAGAATTGCCCAGCCATAGTTTTTTATGTATACATTAAAATATATGAAACAGATGAGAAATTACCATCTTTATCTAAGCTATTTAAAAATAAAACATCCTAAAAGCTGTATTATTTTACTGGAATAGTTCTGTGATGCAAGCTTTTTTAAAAAGCAGATAAAGGTTATTAACTTGAATAAAACCAGGTAATTACCCGCGAAGAAACAGGAAATGAAAGATGCTCAACAACGCTACCCGTACACTTGAGGCTTGCTTTATTGGAATATAAGGTATGTCACTTATAATATTGAAAAGCGGAACGAAGGGTTAAAGTGATTTTACAGATGCCCTGAATTGTGGAATTATCTACCTCCGGAATTGCTCTCAAACAGACTCCAATACTGTCCATAGCCCTCTTGTTCAAGATCTTCTTTGGGAATAAACCGTAGCGCTGCTGAGTTAATACAATAGCGGAGCCCCGTGGGTTTCGGACCATCAGGAAATACATGGCCCAAATGGGAATCGCCATACTTGCTTCTTACTTCAGTTCGCTTTGAGAATAAGAGCCAGTCATTCTTTTCCACAATATGGGCAGGCTCAAGAGGTTTGATAAAGCTTGGCCATCCGGTACCCGAATTGTATTTATCGAGTGAGCTAAAAAGTGGCTCTCCGGATACGATATCGACGTATATACCCTCCTTCTTATTATCCCAGTACTCATTCTTGAAGGGCGGTTCCGTGCCATTCTTTTGCGTTACTTTGTATTGTAAAGGACTTAGTATCTTCCTCAACGTTGTCTCGTCAGGTCTTACATATTCTTCTTTCTTCTTTATATCTGCTCTTTCCATCTCACTCTCCTCTGGCGCACCGGCTCCTGCAACCTTCTCTTCCATCGTGTTACCACCTTTCTGGTAACTAGCCGCCATAAATATCAGAATGGTAACCATAAAATATTTTTTCATATGAAAACCTTCTCTCGTATAACCAAAATATCAGACTTTATGTAACAAATTATCGATAATCTGATCAATCTTTAAGTACCGCATACACACAGATACCAAAGGAAAAGAGGATTGAAATGGAAGAGTGCCCCCCTTTTGATTAAGCATGCTTCTGTACCCATCGGAGATGCAGGGTATCGAGCTTGTAATGATGCAGTACCTGCACCTTATGTTCAGGGAAGCCGAGGAAATTGCTGAAGTAAAACAGGAACACTAGCAGTGTATCCAATTTAAGGATAAAGAATCCCTTTACGACCATATAAGGAGCGACCTGTGCAGTATAGTGGATGAGATATTCCCAGGCCAAGACAATGCCGAGACCCGGCACTCCAACAATGGCAAGACCGAGGGCAAACAACAGTAAATTCATCAGGGGAGAACGAGAGAGCTTCGCGGTGTAGTTTTGATGATTCTCGTTTCCATTTGAGAAGGTATACACCGAGAGGAAGGCAAGTCCCGCAAAGGCAATGGCAAAGACAACTACAGAAAGCCAGTAAAGCTGATTTGATGCGTCTATATGCTTTACCAATAGCAATGTATGTTCGATTCCTACCGTGGCCGCTGAGCAAGCGAGAGTTACGAAAAACATGCCCACTTTTCGGATATTATAGAAGGTTAGTACACAGAAACCCACCGCCAGAGCCAGTAATATCTCATCTTTGGCGTTGAAATATTTCCAGTTGATAATGAAAGCCGTGACGGTATTCCCACCGCCATCACCGGTAAATTCCATGGTAAAAAAATTCCTGTTGAGAAGGAAAATTACCATGCTAAAAATTACCCATACCGAGGCAACCATGATGGCAAAGCGGCGCGCCGCTTTCTTATCATACCGCAGGAATTTCAGACCGAGAAACTGATCAATAAAGTCGAATGAGCGGGAGAAAAAACCAAACTCATTGATCGTGAGTGAGTAAAGCCAATTTCTTAATCCCGCGGGAAAGATAGCTTTGAGATGACGCCCGGTGCTTGTCGTTCTGGGGCGCCTTGTCTCCATAGTATGGTAGAGATGAAGTAAAGACGGCGTTCGCAAGAACTCAAAAGTGCGATAGATTCCGTGTGATACCACATGAATCAGGGCAAGAGTACGGAATCCGAAAAATATCTCGATATAAATAATGGCTAACTGCGTTACGGTGGCATACGCAATGGTATTTTTGGCATCGGAAACCTGCCGGCTCATATGGGTTGTGATGAAGGCAGAAAACACGCAAATGGCAATCGCAACGGCAATGGCATTTGCCGGATGTGAAATCGACCATACTTCAGGCCAATACGCCGGAAGTGACCACTCCTTAGGCCAGAAGCGCAGGAGAAGAAAAATGGGGATGTGCGTTGATAACGAACCATAGAAAACCGCACTCGATGGCGTGGGTCCTTCCATTGCCCGTGGCAACCAGATCCATGGGAAAATACCCGATTTGAAGAAGCACGAGAAAATCAATAAGACCATCGCCCACTCGCAGCCATGTTTCTCCAGAATCGATGCCATCATGGTCATGTCTTCGGTGTGGAAGAAGAGCAACAGTACAATCAGGGCGCACATGAAGACATCTCCAAGCTCGTAAATAAACAATACCCGCATAGCGTTCTTGAGCGGATTGAGACGATGCTCATAAAAAGCGATAAGAAGCACTGAAGAAAAGCCCAATAGTTCCCAACCCATGAAGAAAAAGGTAGAACCGGAACTGAGAATGATAAGCTTTATGGATAAATGAAAGATAAAATAAAGGGAAAAGAATTTATGATAATACGCATCCCGGTGAAGATAGAAGAGAGAAAAGTGACCGATGATCGCAATGATTATTGTCGTGAAGGCCAAAAAGGTAAACGTAAGGATGTTCCAATGCACAATAAATGGCCAGCCAAGAAAGCAAAAAGATTCTATATGCACGGTAATCTCATGAAATCCAAGGAAATACAAGGCAATTGCAACGTGAATAAAATCACTGATGTTTCCCCATCGGACCAGTTTACGAACCATGTACTCTTCACGTTCCTGCTTACTGGTGAAATACTGGATATTTACAAAAAGTATCTTGGCAATCGGGAACAGTATGAAATAATGCACAAGATAGACAATTAAAGAGTTTTCCACCGTATACTCCTAGGTAATTTTACCAAACAAAAGATGATCTTGTTCGAGGAAAAATCGCGGATCGCTGCCCTTGTATTCGGGCACATCCACCATGTCTTCGAATGGTACAAACCGGCCTTCTACCCCGCCTTTCCACAAAAAGAGCTTTTCCTGATCCTGATCATGAACTGCGAGGGTAATCCAATTGTGCTTTACCAAACACTGAAAGTGTCCGGGCTGATTGGTATATCCGAAGGCCTCGCCGAGGATAGTTTCCATCGTCCCGATCTTACAGCAAACGAGCAGAATCAATCGGGTGGGTTCGTGGACCTCGACCATTTGCCATGGCAATCCCAATTGCAGATCGCTGATGTAGCCGTTCATCACACCCAACAGGGAGGTGACGTTGTGGGGCAATTTAGTACCGCAGCCGTAATGCTCATTGTCAATAAAGCTGAAATAGTATTCAAGACTAATCCCCGCACATACCGGTCCAACTGCACCGAGGATAGCCCTCAGGAACTTCCCTTCCGGATCCACAGTATAATTATAGGAAACCAAAAACGCTCGTCTGTCTAAAAAAAGGTTTCGCGTTAGATACCTCGGACCTACGATGGCAATTGCATTGGTGCAGTGGCCGTATTCAGGTCTCGGCTGGGTAAGATCCATTGCACGGCCACGGGCATAATCGGCGAATGCCTTTTCTGACTGGTCAGTCTTGACCTCATCAAAGCGTCTGCAGCGCTCTTTTGCATCAAGCGCCGCCGCACGGCGAATGGTGTCGATATACTTTTGCAGGCGCGGCTCAATGGGGTCAGGAAGGTCGAAAAGAATGACCTCGTCGCTGCAGGTATTGTGATATCCGCCGATGAACAGGGTTGAATCAGGGATAATTATACCATTTTTTGCCAGCCCTGCGCGAACTTCAGGTTCATTGCAAATGGTTGCAAAGAGACGCCCGTTAGGTGCACCTCGCCCCCCTGCGCACGCCCCACAATCATGGGCGGCTTCGTGAGGATTATTGAGGCTACTCGATCCGTGACCCAGGAAGAACATATAGGAAGAAAAGTTGTCTGATAACCCACTGCCTTTGAGTATCGCCGTGGCGCGAGTGATCCGACCTTGCAGATCCCACCCTTTTTCATTCTCCTGATTTTCTTTCCTGTAAACCAATCGTGTCTTAGGTTCATGGGCTGCCAAAGAGCGTCGCAGCTTGGAACTGTACTTCGGCGAAAGAACATCCAGGGTATACGGGAAAAGATTCAAAATACCGCTGAAAATCGTGTGGGCAAAGCTTCCGAAAAGGGTCTTTGATGCTTGCGTAATCGCCCATTGTATTTCACCATAGAGCTGCAGTTTTTTGGGCATCGCATCTTCGAGTTTCACTGCCTCTTCGTAGACTTGCACTGATGGCGTCACCATAGGATGAGGACACATCTTGCGGTAATGTTTCTCCGGTGCGCCCTTAAATCTCATATCAAGGGCAAAATGCCCCGCCGCTCCCAAGGTTTCTACGCCGGGGTCGATTTGTTCCAGATGGCGACGGAAGGATTCCTCACGATCGTCGATGCAGCAAAAAACCTGATAACACGGAAGCTCGTATTTCGGCTTTTCCTCGATAGCGCACTGCCGGTATGCCGATAGGAATTGAGTGTAGAAGGTATCCTCATAGGCACGCTGCCAAATCTCCTGACGATTTTCTTCGGTAAATTGGGTAACCTCTCGGGGAAATTCGGCATCATTTTTGATACCTAAAGCGCTCACGACAGCGGCAATAAAATAGGGATTATACAAGGGTTCAGATTTATAGACCGGAATCTTCAAGTCTCGTAGATCGCATATGGATTTGATAGCCGCGAGTTCGAGGATGAGAATAACGGGGATGACCTCTTTATAAACTGCCTTGATATCCTGACTTGGAATCCATTCCGGCATCTTTTCCAGAGATTTAATGGTTCCTGTCCACCCTTTATAGCGATACAGGGTGCGGAACATATAGTCTTCCATGTGATTCTCAGGGATAGCCAAATATTGAAGCAGAAGTGTGATAGCCTCATCGTACCGGTACCGTTTCATCCCGGTAACGATTCGTTTCAGGGTCTTGAGAAATTTTGTGCTGAAGAAACTGCTTTTCGAGTAAATTTCACAAAAGCACTGCCACATCCCTTTCTCCCGGTTCGGCATGGGCCAATAGGCCAGGCCGAAGTCAAAATAGGATGATAAAAACCTAAAGAGAACCGGCTGTATCAACTCGTCGATGTCCCGATTGTGGGTAATCTGAATCGCCTCTTTGTAATAACCTGGGCGTTGATACGCAGTGTTATTTACAAACTGCAGAATTCTCGCATCCGGCGCCGGGCGAACATGAGGCTTCTCCGTCATGAGCTTAAACAGAAGATCCGGTTGAATAGTAAGCTTATGATGTTCGATATATTCTTTGATCTTTTTTTGAAGAACGTCTGCCGTAATACGGCCCCGCTCAAACGCCAGGAGAAACTCTTCTTCGGACATAAACGCTTTGGCGCCATAAGTACGTCCCGCCTGTTTAACGCCTTCAAAGAAATCGTATGTTTCAAAGTGATGAATGGTATTGTGGTGAACAAAGAATGGGAGTGGGCCTTGGTCAGGCATTAAATGTTTTGTATGTTCGATAGCGTGCTCAATCTTATCAGACATCATTTCCATTAATTAAGTAGTTAAGAGAAAAAATACCCAGATTCATCGAATGAGTTTTTAACTGATGATAAGATAGTAAAAGCACACCAAATATTGCAAAGCCCTTTGCTTTCTGTGATACAGGAGGTAATTGCTCCGGTGAAAAAAATATAATACCTAAATAAGAGATACTTGTCATTATCTTTTACAGGAAAGCTTTATTATAAAAAATACCTGTTAAAATCGAGAAAATTATACCAAAAGCCTAAACTCTTTCCATAGCTGGTTGGTGAAAAAAATTGTTTTACCGTAACTAAGTATTTAAGCAGAAATGAAAAGAAATAGCAAGATTTTTATGTCTTTTAGTAAATTGAACGCATAAGGAAAAGGGGGAATAATGACATGAAAACATGTGAGAATCAAGAGCCTATTCGGAAGTCCGAAGCGCCATTTCAAGCGATAAAGGGGCAAGGAATCTCTTCGTGCACAGATCCAAAGATTCCGCACGCCACTTTTTCGGAAAGGACAATCCCTGTTTTTTGATAGGCTCTTAATATCCTTGAGATGAGAAGGTTAATTAACAAACTTTTGTTAAGGTAACTCCAATGCCTCCTCGTTTAAAATAATCTTTTTTTCATATCGCTTCGCTTAATAGAAAAAGACTCAAAGGATTTGCCTTATCATAGTTCAACGGCATTATTTTTCATAAACAAGAAACTTCTTTGCCAATATACAAGGGTGGTAAGACATCTTCGCCCTTCTCAAGCCTTCGATGCCCCAATCTTCGCCTGCATTGATATATTCCACATCAGAAAAATCACTGGCACAGAATTGCTGATAGATAGCTTGCGGCATACCGTGAAAATTATTATTGGTTTTCTCTATGAGAATAGAAGCGGTATGCGTTGAGATTTTTTCACCCAGGGTAACACCCTCAATTCGGCCATCTATATCAATAATTGCCCCTGTTAATCCTAATTCTTCTGAAAAAATAGTCGCACATTTTGCAGCCTCTGCTTCATGAATAAGACCGTACTGATAATGAATTTCATGATGATTCAGGAGGTTTGCCTCTTGAACCTTTTCTGCCTTCCACTGATCTATCATAAGAAGGGCACCTGCAATATGTTTAGAACTGAATTTTTCAAAGGAGGTGATGTAATGCTTTTTAAAGAAGTTTATCTCGTTTCTCTTCTTTTCGTATTTTCTACCGGCAAGTTTTATGAGGTCGGATGTTTTGTAGATGTAGTCTGAATAGCTTTCAACAATACGGTATAAACTCGTGTCAAAAAAACTCAAGAAATCTTCATAAACATAATTAACATAAGATTCGAAGCCACTGCAATCGTTGATTTCCCGCATTATTGAAAAGCATTCATTTAAGGTGTTTTGAATGTTGTTTTTCCCTAACGGGGGAAGCATCATGCACATACCTTTGGATGTTACTCCAAAGAGACAAAAATTATCATTAATAAGCTTCCATAGTAACTCCAGCGAACCCTTCCATATAAAATTGTTTGCAAAAGAATAATCACATAAGTTTACATTTTCCTGAATTACATATTTATCAAAAAGCTTTTTATCCTCAATCTTTAATCGATTTAAACCATAACACTTACATTTTTCTTCAATACTAACATTACGTTTTGGCGTCTCTAATAGATTAACATCTATAAGTTGTAAAATAGTTTCTCTCCTGCTGTGGTATTGCACCTTATTCGGCCCCACGACGGAGGTTCGAGATCGAGTGCAAACCATTGTAAAATAATGGCAAATATCCCCTGCGGATATCTGAACCAATAATTATTAATTCGTACAAAGACAATATCTGTCTTTACATGCTGAATTTTTCTCATTACATTTTTTCCATATAGACTGCCTTAAATAATTTAAATTATCTGAATTATACAAGCTACCAACAGATTTTCAAGTATTAATTATCATACCGTTATAGAAAAGATTTTCTCTAAATCACAGATATTCAAGGATTATTAAAATGCTTGACAAACTGGCGCTGTCTGCTAAAATACCTTATCTTCATTATGTATCTTATGTGCTTTCGTGAGGTATAATTAGCTCCTAAGCAGAAGCAAAGGAAATCAACTATGGCTATTAAAATTGGTATAAATGGTTTTGGAAGGATCGGGAGAAATGTCTTTCGTGCGATTGCTAAACGCGGAGGCATAGATGTTTTAGCTATTAATGATCTTGCCGACTCGAAGTCATTGGCATTGTTATTAAAATATGATTCAGTACACGGCAGGTTTGATGGAAATATCACAGCAAAAGAAAGATCGCTGGTAGTAAATGGTAAAGAGGTTGCGTTATTCATGGAGAAAGATCCTTCCCGGTTACCGTGGAAATCACTTGGAGTCGATATTGTAATTGAGTCAACTGGTTTATTTACCTCACGCGCTGATTGCGCAAAACATCTGGATGCAGGCGCAAAAAAAGTCATACTTTCGGCTCCCGCAAAAGATAAAATTGATGCAACAATTGTTATAGGTGTTAACACGAATGATCTTAAATCAGAACATAAAATTGTATCGAATGCCTCATGCACCACAAATTGCCTGGCGCCGTTAGCAAAGGTATTACACGATAGTTTTGGCATTGAAAAAGGGCTTATGACAACGATTCATGCCTATACAAACGATCAGCGTATTAGTGATCTTATCCATAAAGATATCAGAAGGGCAAGGGCAGCTGCGTTAAATATTATTCCAACTACCACAGGAGCAGCTAAGGCCATTGGAGAGGTAATTCCATCACTAAAAGGAAAGCTCGATGGTCTGTCTATGCGCGTACCGGTTGCTAACGGTTCTGTGACAGATTTAGTTGCAACCGTATCGAAGGATGTCACGATAGAGTCCGTCAATGCCGCTATGAGGAGAGCTGCGGAAACCGAACTGAAGGGTATTTTAGAGTACTGCGATGATCCTATTGTATCCTCAGATATTATCGGGAATATGCACTCGAGCATATTTGATTCGGCCTTAACCTATGTCATTGATAAACGCATGGTAAAGGTAGTATCCTGGTATGATAATGAATGGGGATTCTCAAACCGTATGGTAGATCTCACCGTGTTAATCGCTAATCTATAAAACACAAATCTTTTTTAAACTAATTTCATTGATTATGGATAAATTATTTATAAAAGAACTTGATGTGCACAAAAAGAAAGTCATGATTCGAACGGATTATAACGTACCGTTAGACGAGGAGGGAAAAATTACTGATGACACCAGGATTAGAGCAACCCTGCCAACAATTGACTTTTTGCTCGATGAGAAAGCAAAGGTGATCATTGCCTCACATTTGGGTAGGCCTGATGGTAAAGTAAATCCTAAATACAGCTTAAAGCCCGTTGCCAGGCGTTTACAACGATTCCTCGATGAAAAGGTAAGGGTAATTATGGCAGATGACTGCATTGGACCCAAGGTGAAAAAACAGATTGAAGAAATGAACTACGGCGACGTACTTGTATTGGAAAATTTAAGGTTTCATTCTGGTGAAGAAAAAAATGATCCTGCATTTGCAGGAGAGCTAGCCAGTTTATGTGATGTATTTATACAGGATGCTTTTGGAAACTGCCACAGAAAGCACGCATCAATGGTCGGCATCGATAGTTTTATACCATCAGCGGCAGGATTTTTACTGAAGAAAGAGATAGATTATTTTGAGAAGTCTGTCAATCAGCCTATGCGGCCCGTTGTCGCTCTATTAGGAGGAGCAAAGGTTTCTGATAAGATAAAGATTATTGAAAACCTTTCTAAAAAAATGGATAAAATCCTCATCGGTGGGGCAATGGCATTCACCTTCCTTAAGGCACAGGGTTTCGGTATCGGGAAATCCTTAGTCGAGGATAGCATGCTTGATGTGGTAAAAGACCTGATGGATATATCCAGGAAAAACGGAACGAAACTCTATTTACCTGTTGATTTTGTTGTAGCAGAAAAATTTGACGGCCGGGCAGAAACAAAGGTTGTTCCTTATCAGGAAATTCCTGAAAGGTGGATCGCATTGGATATTGGTCCGGCTACTACAAAACTATTTTATGAAGCGCTTCAGGATGCAAAAACGATTGTGTGGAATGGACCTATGGGCGCATTCGAGATTGATGCTTTTAGTCGGGGAACTTATGCCATGATAGATGCAGTAACAAGTTCTCATGCCTCAACAATCGTAGGAGGCGGCGACACTGATATGGCATTCCATAAAGCCGGGAAAACACATGAAGTATCATTTATCTCTACAGGTGGTGGAGCATTTCTAAAATTATTAGAAGGAAGCGAATTGCCCGGGGTTGCATCATTATCATCTAAGAAAAAAGCGTAAAAGAATATGCAACCAAAAATTAAAATATCAGCATCTATTCTGGCTGCTAATGCGGTACGCCTGGAAGATGAAATCAAAAAGGTGGAAAAGGCTGGCGTTGATCTCATCCATATAGATGTTATGGATGGCCATTTTGTTCCAAACATTACGATGGGAACATTTATTGTAGAAGGAGTAAAACGTATTGCCAAAGTACCTTTAGACATTCATCTGATGATTGAATATCCTGAACGTTATATAGCCGCATTTGCGGAAGTTGCCGGAAAAAATGATTTCATAACATTTCACATTGAAGCTACAAAAAAACCAAAAGAGGTTATTTCATTAATTAAGAACGCAGGATTAAAGGCTGGTATATCGCTGAATCCGAATACATCAACTGATTCGGTAGAAAACTTTCTGGATATAGTTGATATGGTGCTTGTTATGTCAGTAAATCCCGGTTTTGCCGGACAAAAATTTATATCGGATGTTTTGCCCAAGGTTGCAAGACTACGCTCTATTTCTCCGGATGAAATGGATATAGAAATAGATGGCGGTATTACAACAGAAACAATTTCTCAGGCAGTCCAACAGGGAGCAAATGTAATTGTTGCAGCATCTGCAATTTTTAAAACAGATAACCCAGACAATGCAATTAAAACCCTCCGGCAAATAGCAGAACAAACGCCAAGAAAGAAATATATTTTATCTAAAAAATAACTTGTTTTTTTATTAAAAAATTATAAACTATTTGAGTCTTTTTGTTTATTGCAAATTGATATTTACAAAAATAAACCTCAATTACTGAGAAGTTTAAAATATTTGATACGTATTACTGATACTCAGCAGTTTCCTGGAATACACGGACAATTTACAAACAAAGAAATAGCGATACATGGTCTTTTTTAGAAAAAAAAAGGATATGCCCGATGGTTTATGGACACGGTGTGATGGTTGTAAGGGCATGGTATATAGAAAAACCGCTGAAGAAAAAATGTTTGTTTGTCCTGAATGCAATTATCATTTTCGGATATCAGGCAAAGACAGGCTAAGATTACTGCTTGACGAAAACAGTTTCGAAGAAATGTGGAGTAATATGTTGCCCTGCGATCCGCTCAATTTTCATGATAGGATAACCTATCCGGAAAGAATCATCTCGGAACAGAAAAAAACAGGATTAAAAGAGGCGATAATTGCAGGAAAAGGACAGATCCATGGCAAAGAGGTAATGATCGGAGTCACAGATCACAGTTTTATCATGGGAAGTATGGGTTCTGTAGTTGGAGAAAAGATTAGCCGCCTTGCGGAAAAGGCTATGGAATTAAAATTACCTCTGGTAATTATTTCAGGATCAGGAGGTGGAGCCCGGATGCAGGAAGGGGTTTTCTCCTTAATGCAAATGGCAAAGACAAGCGCTGCCATCGCCCGGTTTAAAGAGGCAGGCGGTCTTTATATATCGGTTTTAACAGACCCATCTTTAGGTGGTGTAATGGCGAGTTTTGCCTCCCTTGCAGATATTACCCTATCAGAGCCAAAGGCATTAATAGGTTTTGCAGGTCCCAGAGTCATACAGGAAACCATAAAGCGTTCTCTTCCAAAAGGCTTTCAGACTGCTGAATTTCTGTTAGAACATGGTTTTTTAGACCTGATTACCCATCGTCAGGATATGAAAAAAGAATTATCGAGATTAATTGGCTATTTACAATAAAATAAAAAAGTTCCCCTGTAGCTCAATGGTAGAGTAGCCGGCTGTTAACCGGTTGGTTGTAGGTTCGAATCCTACCGGGGGAGCCAACTTATACAGAAAGCCCTTTAACAATCATCGCGTTGAAGGGCTTTCTGTATGTAAGGCAAAAACAGCTCCTTCATTAAGGATGTAGATGCTATGGTGGATTCGCTGCCGGTAATTCTATAATGAGTAGGATGGATTAAGGCGCTGTCTTTTGCGCTGAATCCACCGCTTGGATACCGGGCATGAATATAGACTTTTCAAATAGTCTCTAAATATTTGAGCCTCTTTTTGATATCCAAAGCCGTATACCTAAATACGTAGTACTGCTCACAAGAGAAACCAGATAATTTAGAGGATCTGCAGCACCAAAGAGAAGCTCCCTGCCACTAAACACCACAACTACATTACAGAGAAACATTGTAGATAGCAAAAATATCATGAGCAATTTTATCGTTAACTTTTTCATTCTTTCCATCTCTTCTTTAAGACAAAAAAACATACCTACAAAAATTACCTCTTGAAAGCATCATTTGATAAGCACCGAGATTGCAAAACTATCAATAATACCGAATGTTCTTTACTAAAAAGGAATCTTATCTTTACCAGAATTGTGAAATTTTATCCACGCAAAGCTTAGTAGACCCATAAAACTTTCCTGAATAAAGCCTTTAAAATCATCCAGGCAAAAATTGTATTTGATATAAGATATCTTTTCCACATTCGGCGTGGTTCGCACATAAGACGAAAAAACCATTCGAGACCTGCTTTTTGCGCCCAAAGAGGAGCGCGGTTTGTATATCCAGCAACAACATCGAAGCTCCCTCCTACTCCCATCATAAAGGGAATTTGCAGGTTTTCTATATATTGATTTAAAAAAATTTCTTTTTGCGGACTACTCATGGCAACAAACAGCACATGTGGCCGTGAATTCTGGATAATTTCTACAATTTTCGCTTCCTCTGCTTTGCTAAAGTATCCATTCCGATACCCTGCAATTTGCAATTTCGGGTATTTCAATAAAAATCTTATAACAACCCTCTCTATAATTTCTTGTCTAGCCCCTAAAAAATACAATCGGTAGCCTTTCTTCGCCGCAAGTTCCACAACCTTCAGGAAAAGATCAATTCCGGCAACACGCTCGGGAATATTCAATCCTAACACCCTTGCCCCCCAAACAACACCCTGTCCATCGGCATTAATAAGGTCACATGAGTTCACAACATTTCTTAATTTAGCATCCCGTTGCATCATCACCAGTTTTGCAACATTAACCACTACATGTTGAGTAACAATACGCTCTTCAATAATCTTTTCTATATACTGTAATGTCTCATCCATAGTTAAAAGATCAATGCTTGTATCAAAAAAATTGATCCGATTTTTCGTTGTATTCATTATTCAATCCTCCACACTACTCAAAACATAATTAATACCACAAATCTGTTTCCTTATTTTCACCGGAGAAAGCTCTAACAGATTCGGAAATAAGGTAACAGGCAAGCGCCATTGCGGGAGAAGACGGCATTTCTTACTCCTCTTATTCAACCGTTACACTCTTTGCAAGATTTCTCGGTTTATCAACATCGCATCCTCTCATGACTGCCATATGATAGGCCAATAATTGAAGGGGAATTACCGATAGGACCGGCGTCAAGGCGGGGGAAATTTTTGGCACAGAGAAGGTATGAGCTACCTTTTCTGCAATTTGATCATCTCCCTCCGTTACAATTGCAATTACTTTTCCACCTCTGGATTTAACCTCTTCGATATTGTTTAAAATCTTACCGTAAACATTATCTCTTGTTGCAATAAAGACTACAGGCATGTCTTTGTTTACGAGGGCAATAGGCCCATGCTTCATCTCTGCGGCGGGGTAACCTTCGGCGTGGATATACGATATCTCTTTAAGCTTTAATGCGCCTTCAAGCGCTACGGGATAGTTATATCCTCTCCCCAAATAAAGGACGTGTTCACTATCCTTATATACCTTTGCAAGTTCTATGATATGCTCCTCCTTGTTCAGGATAGCCTGAACCTTTTCCGGTATGGATTGAATATCCTGAACCACATCCGAATACATTGAAGGAGAGGTACACCTAAGGCCTTTCATGTAGTAGGTAAATAAATAAAGCACAGCAATTTGTGCTGTGAAGGCCTTCGTAGATGCAACACCAACTTCCGGGCCGATATGTAAATAAATTCCACCATCAGCCTCCCTTGCTATCGTGCTGCCAACGATATTACAAATAGAGAGTGTTCTGGCCCTTTTCTGTTTAGCATATCGCATCGCTGCCAGGGTGTCTGCTGTTTCACCTGATTGACTTATGGCGATTACTATCGTGTCTTTTTCTATCACGGGATTTCTATACCGAAATTCAGAAGCATATTCAACTTCAACGGGTATGCGTATAAGTTCTTCTAACATGTATTCACCCACAAGCCCTGCATGCCATGATGTGCCACACGCAACAATTATGATACGTTTTGCCTTCCGAAGGTCCTTCTCGCAATTCATTAATCCTCCCAATCTTACCGAGCCTGTATTATCATTTACCCTTCCACGCATAACATTTCGCAAGGCTTGAGGTTGCTCATGAATCTCTTTGAGCATAAAATGTTCATAACCGCCCTTTTCGATCATATCGATATTCCATAGCACCTCTTCAATCCTTTTACGGGTTTTGATATTTTGCATGGTCTTTGTCTCGTAATAGTCCGGCGTGAGGATGGCTATTTCATTATCATCCAGATATATCACATCCCGGGTATGTTCCAGCGAAGCAGAAACATCAGAGGCTATAAAATATTCCTGATTTCCTATTCCTAATATCAGGGGAGATCCCTTCCTTGCTGCTACAATTTTTTGGGGATTTTGTATGGAAATAACTGCGATTCCGTATGTCCCCCCTACCTCTTTTAATGCCTCCATAACAGCACTCTCCAGATTACCATGAAAATATTTTTCGATGAGATGGGCTAATACTTCTGTATCTGTCTCACTCTTAAAGATATGCCCTTCCTGCTCTAATTTTGATTTTACATAATCGTAATTCTCAATAATTCCATTGTGTACTACAGCAATTTCACTCTTACAATCAACATGCGGGTGAGCATTCTCTATGGTAGGCGCTCCATGTGTTGCCCATCGTGTGTGAATAATTCCTACTTGTGGATGGAAATTGTTTCCGAGAAGTTTCTTTTCTAACTCAGCAATTCTGCCTACAGTTTTTTCATATTTTAAGGCGCCATCTTCAATAAATGCTATTCCGGAGGAATCGTAACCACGATATTCAAGTCTTTTGATGCCATCCAATAAAACCTTGACTGCTTCTTTACACCCAATGTATCCAACAATTCCACACATGTGATTTACTCCTCAAAATTATTACGATAAGTACGTTAAAATTTTGTAACTACTCAAAATAAGCTTACACGAAAAATACACACCAAAGAAGTGAACACAAATCTTGGAGGTAAACAGGGATATGCCAGGCAAGCATTCCTTATGATTTATGAGTCTGAGTATAAACAGGTATATAAGGCTACTAATCACCGCGAGTGTGGGTAAAACGTGGAAGAGGCAAGATAAATAAACCTTGCCAAGACTGCTTTTTTTCTTTTTTTAATACATTACTTTATTTTTACATTTTTTGTAGGCCTGCCGGAATTTTAATCTATTATAAAATAGTTCTTCAAGAAAACCACAACACACAAAAAAGAGCGGGAATAGTACAATTGTCAACATGAGACTCGCATAGCTATCGTTTTTTATTATATGCACAAAGCATAAGACGGTAAAATACATGCCGTGGAATATGTATAATGAATACGTATATATACCGATTTTTTTCATAAAACTATAGAGCGGGGGATTAATATTTGAATGTATAAAATAGAATGTAAAGCTAAATGTAGATGCTATAAATAACATAATAAATAGATACTCATAGTTTTTGCTTCTGTAAAAAAAAGCATTTGAAGATGTCTGAAAAAATGAAAAAATCATACAAAGAAACAATCCGAATAAAAAGATACGATTTTGTCTAAGCTGTTTGAGATATTGAAATGAAGGAATATACATTCCTAAAGAAAAAAGCAAGACATGGGTAAGGTACAAATTTACATATTTCCAGGTTCTGACTTCAGGAACACCTATATAATATAATAGAGGGTTTAGCAAAATAAATGTTCCAATAATTATTGGCAGATAAGCTTTATGATATTTTTCCAACAGGGAAAAAAATACTGGAGAAATAATGTAACATGGGATGAGGGCATGCAGAAACCAATGATCGGGAGGATCGGTTATTCTCAGTAAGAAAAAATCAAGTAAGGAACTTAAACTGACATGGGAATTTTTGTCGCCCGCCTGATCAAGAAAAAACCATAACCAATACAGAGGGTATATTCGTATTGCCCTTTTCCAATAAAACTTACTCAGGAAAGGGAGTAAGTTTCCATTGTTATGAGAATTATTATTCAATGAATAATAAATACCATAGCCACTCAGGATGAAGAATATAGCGACAAAATGATTACCAAAAAAATTAAAATGATCCGGCAAATAATTTATTATGTAATGATGAAGAATTATTATGATAATAGAGAATCCTTTTAAATAAGAGACCAAATCTCTTTCTAAGCCCATACCAAATATCCTTCTATCAAAGTTTCTATAAACATTTCACCCCTATGGGATTATTTTCCAAAAACGTTTTGTGCCACATCTCAAAGGATAAAAGCACAAATATATGCTTCTGATAATTTTCTCTCCTGCTTTTATGGAGTTCGATCAATTGGTTAATATAGTCCAGATTAAAGTACCTTTTACAAGCAGAGTCCTTATGCATGAGGATTTCTTTTACGGTAATTGCCAGGTCATCCTGGAGCCATTCATCCATGGGTGTCATAAAGCCTCTTTTCCTGCGATAAATAATTTCTTTCGGCAGCCAGGATTCTACAGCCCTTTTGTGAATATATTTGCGTTGAGTTCCTTTTAGTTTCAACGACCGTGGAAGTGATTCTAAAAACTGAACTAATTCGATGTCTAAAAAAGGAACACGCATTTCAAGAGAATTAGCCATAGTAACTTTGTCATTAAAAAGCAACAGGTCATCAGACAAACTCATCCTGGTATCGATATATAAAATCTTCGATAACATATCCGGTAACTCTTTCGTTTGAGAATACAGGCGGTAAATCAATTCTTCATCCATACTTGTATTCAATGATTTCGTATAATCGTTATACAGCAGCTCTTGCTGAACAGGAGTAAAAATTGTATAGACTGCCAATATTCTTTCTAACTCGCCAGAAAACTGACTTACGTAAGCAGCCCTCTTTAATCGCTCGTTTCTTGACAGAAATTTTGTAATCATCGTGAGTGGTAAATTTCTCAAAATGTCTGCATATTTGCTTATGAAATGAGCGCCTAAATAACGATGATAGCCAGCCATAGGTTCATCTGCCCCCTGCCCTGCCAGTACCACTTTCAAATGATTTGAAGCGAATTTTGAAACATAGTAAAGAGCGGGAATTGCTGTCTCAGCAATTGGTTCTTCTATGATGGAAAAGGATCTATAGAAAAAATCTAAATAATCCTTATATGAGATAGTGATATCGTGATGTTCTGACTCGATGAATTGCGCAGAAGACCGCGCATCATGTAGTTCGTTGTAATCCCCACTTCCCGGGAATCCAACGGTGAAAGTCTTTACCTTTTCAGAATAATTCTTTTGCATTAAATAACCCAGGACCGCTGAGTCTACGCCCCCGCTTAAGAGCAACCCTACGGGAACATCGCTCATCATTTGCCGTTTAACAGCATTTGTAAGCAAGCGACGATACTCTTCAGCAGCATCATTTTCAGTGATGCGGGTATTAATTTTGGGAATATTTTCCCAGTAGCTTTTCATTTCCCAGCCGCCTTCAAAGGTGATCTTCAGATAATGGCCAGGATACAATTTCTTAACATGCTTAAATAACGTCTGCGGCGAGGGATTGTAACGAAATGTCAGAAAAGAATTGAGCGCTTCGGAATCTAATTCCTTTTCTACTGAATCATCCTGAAAAATGGCTTTCATTTCTGAGGCAAACAGCACCCTTCCATTCCTTATCCAATAGTACAGTGGCTTCACCCCAAAATGATCACGAACGAGAATGAGAGATCGTTTATTCTTATCATAAATCGCAAACGCAAATATTCCATTCAGCCGTTCGAATCCTTTTTCTCCATACTCTTCATAGAGCAAAATGATAACTTCGGTATCAGAGGTTGTGCGAAAACGATATCCCTTTGCTTGCAATTCTTTCTTCAATTCAATGAAATTATAAATCTCACCATTAAACACAATCCAAATACTTTCATGAAAATTCGACATGGGCTGTTTCCCCAGTTTAAGATCAATAATACTCAATCGCCTGTGCCCGATACCTAATCTGTCTCTCTGATTCATATAAAAACCTTCGTCATCGGGGCCCCGATGAGCAATAGTCTTACACATCCGCCTGAGGAGTGAGGGATTTAATGAATGGGTATTTTTATAGTTGAATATACCTGCAATTCCGCACATTTATTTTTTCCAAATCAGATAATTTTCAATCGCAAGATATTTTAATCCGGATTTATCCAGAACTTCTAAAGCATCTTTTGGACTATGCACAATGGGATAGCCATGGAGATTGAATGATGTATTTAAAACTGCACCGATACCTGTCATATCCTTAAACTCGCTAATTAATCTGTGGTATCTCTTGTTATGTATTTTTGAGACTATCTGTGGACGTATCGTATTATCATACGGATGAGTCCCGGCTCTGATATCATCAACCCTTTCCGTAGTATCAAATGTTAAAATCATATAGGGAGCCTTAACACTTTTTTGGTTTATTACATAATGACTCGCATATTCTTCTAATACTGAACATGCAAATGGCATCCAGAAGTCACGGTTTTTTATCATTTCGTTAATAATTTTTATAATATCCGTTCTTGACGGATCTGCTAAAATTGCCCGATTCCCCAGACTTCGTGCGCCAAATTCTTCTCTTCCGGCAAACCTCGCAACAACTTCTCCGTTTTTGAGAAGTGTCGCCACTTCTTTTTCAATAGCCTCTGATTTTTTAAACACAATCCGGCAGTTTTCGAATTTATAATTACTGATGGTATTCAACACCTCATAATCAGAATAACGCGGACCGAAATAAAAATCTTCGAGGGTTTTAATATCCCCGATACCTACTTCATCAGCATACATTTTATAACAAGCACCTATAGCATTCGTTTCATCCCCACACGATGGATAAATAAACAAATCATCAACTTCTGGCAATTCCATGATAAGTTTATTCGCTTTTACATTCATAAAGACCCCACCACTGAGCACAACCTTATGCAAATCGGTTTTCATAATACAGTTCTTGACCCATTGTGTTAACATCACCTCGGTAAATTTTTGAATACCTCCCATCACTCCATCAAATCGTTCTAACTCGAAAAGTCTCTTAAGATAGGGATAAGCAAAAAATATCTCAGGAACATCTCCCTTCCGATGCCACTTTAAAGGGTTATTTTTATCAAACTCAAATCTGTCCATTAACATGGTAAAAACTTTTTCTACGCCTTTTGCATCAGCATAAGGCGCCATGCCCATTATTTTATACTCATGCTCCAGGGGAACCATCCCCATCATAAAAGTAATCACTGCGTAGAGATTGCCTATCGATTCAGAATCAACAATGGTTTCTATGGTTCGTATTTTCCCTTTTTCTCCTATATTAACACTTGCGCATATGTTGTCTCCTGCGCCATCATTTGTTAATATCAAAATAGGTTCATCAAAGTTTCCGTAACCATAATAGGCGGCTGCAGCATGACATTGATGATGATTTACAAAACGAATTTTAGATTTATCAAAACCCAGATTATTAATTTCTTTCATCCTTTCAATCTTTCTTTTTCTCACCACAATATTTTTTAAAAAAGTATGCCTTAAATACTTTTTCACCCTATATCTCAAAGCTCCTATATTCTCATATTCATGTATCATCTCATCTTTTGTCTTTGGAGAAGGCATATACTCACTGTGAACTGCGACTATGTCAATATTGTCCTTCTTAACGTTTGCATATTTTAATACCCATTCAATCGCTTCCGTTGGAATTCCAAACCAATTTTTTATCCTTTTTATCCTTTCTTCTTGAAGAGCTGCTAATATTTTACCCTTCTCATATAAACATACAGAAGCATTATGGCCATCGTGAATTCCTAATATCTTCATGTAGTACACTCCGTTATTTAAAATATTTTATCTTGTTAAGATTATGGTTATGACATAGCTTTCGTATTGCTTTCCTGTTAAGCTTTAAAATACGATATACCTCCTGAATTGATTGAAACAATAAACCTGATAAAACAAAAAAGGCCTAAGCAAAGAGAGATAGTATATCTTCCTTATCAGGTCCCTAAGATTGCCAGCTATACTTATTTGCCGGTCTGCTGGCAACCTTACTTCATTTTTTAAACACAGAAATACAGAGAATACAGAGAAGCGTTTTACTATGGTCCTCGTAGTCTCCGGGTAATTTGTTTACCAAAAATTCATACGCAGGTAAATTGTGTATTACAACATTTTTGTGCATACAATAATGCTAAAATCATGGGAGTCTGAGACCACCTTATGTAAAATTGCTTGTTGGTAAAATACTTTTCCCTTTTGTAATAAAAATATCCATCAGGGTTATACAAGTAATAAAGAGTACGGGAGATTACTTTATTCAATAAATCTTTCGTATCTATTTTTAAGTACAAAGAGAGTTTTGCCAATGTTTGTATAGCTTGTGCACAATTTTGTGATTCTATCGGGTAAAGCTTATCATGATAATATTTAGGAATCCCTTCAAAAGAAAACAGATTGTTTATATAAAAATTTACGCCTTTTATTAGCATTTCATCAATATCATAGGTATGAGATACTGATTTAATATAGGCAAGAGATTCTATGATATAGCCCGAATGGAACCCATCAATCCATTGTCCATCTTTTGAAGAGGTGTAATACCAGGAACCATCGGGATTTTGATGTGACTTCAAGAGAGCTAATATCTTTGTTATATCTGTCTGAGGAACAATATCTTCTTTGATAGTTTCATTGACTCTTATAAAGGTACTTGCCGCCGAAGCATTAACATTCAAAACAGGAATAGTTTGTTTTGGATAGTACCGAATCCATGCAATGTTATCTTCTGGATACACGATACCTAAATCTTTATACAGAGAACTTATAATCCTGACAATGTTCTTTTTGATCGAGACATCTCGTGATATATCATAGTAATCCAGCAAAGAATTTGCCGAGTTCAAGGTATTAAATAAATTAGGCGTTTCGTAACCGATATTCGTAAACCGTGTTGTGTATGGGAAATCTGCTCCCCATGCTATACTTTCATCCAGGATTATTTTCCTTTCCATTAGCCAGGTATACATAGCCTGGGCTTTTTCCAGATGCATCTTTTGATTATCATGGCTATACAATAATGAATAAACAGAAAGCATATCTGAGAGTATTTTCGTGTGTACCTTCTTTGGAATTCCTAAAAGAGGGCGAACATTAAAGAGCAGTTTACGATTTATCTGAATAGCCAATCTACGCGCCAAAATGTTTTGTTGTGTTAATTTATCAACAAAGGAACTTAAGAGAACATCAAACGGATCAAAGGAAGAATACTTTTCTTTCTCTATAAAATTCAGCGTCTTTTCAATTATTGATTTATAGTTACCTATCATCTTTATTAAAAAATGTAATACCTTTGCTTTATATTTTTCGATCAATAGTTAGGAAACATCTTGCCTTTATTCTTCTTTTCTGCCAACTATCCCTAAATCACCGGTAATTTTGATCTCATGGTACTTACGTGAAATAAACCAATTTACTACCTCCTCTTTTGAATGGCGGTGTTGAAATTCTGGACTCAGATTATCAAAAAAACCAAAGACAACGGTTTTGAGTTTTTGTCTATGTTCTTTCCCTTCCAATAGCTCATGCACCCTGAAAACACCATATGATGAGATTGCAAAAAGCCATGATAGACTGTAAAGAAGGGGAAGAGGAAGCAGGTAAGGTTTCCAAAGTAAATCTCTTGCAAACCGATATGGACTAAACTTATATTTTGGATATAGCCACAAGTAAAGGTTCCCCCCTTTTACCAATAAGCTATCAAGTTTTTTAAAAGTATAAAAACTATCCGGTGTATGGTGGATAACACCCTCAGACCAGATATAATGAAATAAAGTAGGCCGGAAGGGAGGATTTAACAGACTACACTGAAGAATATGAATGTTCTCAATATCCTTGCACTTATTGTAGGCGATCCTGGCGCCATTACCAATATCAACACCAATAACAGTTGAATTCCTGGCAACTTTGCCGATATTTTTTGTTAATCGGCCGCAACCACAGCCGGCATCCAGAATGAATTTTCCCGGTAAGTTATGTAATTTTATGTTAAATATATTCTCAAAATCGTGTAATTCATCCTTTTCGCCTAAACCATAGATTGTATCAGTTTCGAAAAAATTCTCATTTTGCCATTCCCATTGCTTCCCGAATGATTTTTTAGTGCGATTCATTATACCAGGATTTTTCATAATAACCGGCAGTCCCTCTAAAATAGGATATTGAGAATTACATTTCCGGCAAAAAAGCGATCCGGAAATGACCTCATTGCCTTTCTCAATAGCATGTAATAAGCTAAATGTCTCAAGGCATTCGGGACAACATATAATATCTAATAAACTTTTTTTCATTACTTTTTCTCCTACCGGAAGCATTGCTTGCCTTGTAATGATATAGCCAAAATCAAAGCTGTAATACTTCCCTGTATATCTTTTCTAATCTTTTTGTAACCTTTGATGCCAAAAATAATTCTGTAGCATAGTGGTAGTTATAGAGGGAAATTTTTTTGTATAATTCCTTATCCAGGTATAGCTTTTCAATATAACCTGCAATAACACGAGGGTCTTTACTTTCAGTAATAAAACCATGATTATCCTGTTCAAAAAAATCTGCGATGCCTCCTACTGGCCTTGTAATAACAGGTAAACCAAATGCTATTGCCTCAAGAACAGAAATGGGAATTCCTTCTCCGTAATATGTGGGAAAGCAATACATATAAGATCCTTCAAAAGATTTTTTTTTCAACTCTCCCTTAACATACCCGGGAAAAGAAACATTTGAAATAGCGTTTGCTTTCACATAATCTTTAACTCGTTGTATTTCTTCTCCGTTTCCGGCAACAACAAGTTCAATATTGGAATATTTCCTATGAAGCAAATTTACAGCATCTACTGTTTCATATATACCTTTTTCTTTTACAATCCGTGAAAGAAAAAGAACTTTACATTGAGTATTATCCAGCCTCGTCCTTATGATTGTTTGCATGTCGATGTCTTTGATTAACTCATCATCAACTGCGGTTGTTTCTAAATAAACAGGTTGCTTAAATCCCCAAGCAAGGAGTTTGTTTCTAAATTCCACAGCTAAGAGAATAAATACATCTGCTTTCCCATAAATATTCAAGAATAACCATAAAGCACTCCGGTTTATTTTTTGTTCAAACGATTTACACCAACCATGAAAATTCACTATTACTTTTATTCTGTAACATTTGGACAACAAGATAAAAACCCCATCGCGCACAACACTCTTAAAATCTAAAGAAGGGTTTATATGCACAACATCATACTTACTCCGCCTTAACTCTCTTATGAAGAGAAGATAATCTTTAAAAATCCTGAAAATATTTATAAAAATTCCTTTCCTTTCTGCCCTTTTTCCAATATTAAAATGTTTAATTTCAACACAAAACTTATCTTTGAGCGCTGAATAATAACCTGATACTCCACCGGTATTTTTAAATTCTGGGTGAATAATTAAAATTCTCATAGTAATTTATTAAAAAATAAAATCTGTCTAAACATGAAGAAAAACCCTTGTTTATAAGGCATACTCAATAAAGTCTAATACGGTAGCACATAAACTACAAACAGCATGCCTATAAAAAGAACGACTTCTATAAAAATTTTTTATCAGAAATAAAATAAATATGTAACTGTTTAAATAACTACTTGTTACACATCTTTCGGTATACAATAATTTTATTTTTATTAATAAAATCTGATCTTATCTTTTGTATGTATATGAATACAAAATTTACTAGTATCACAGCTAAGTGATTATCCTTTATATACATATATGTTATGGTTCATATATTGGTAAAACCATACTCTGTGTAGGTAAATGTATACACAGAAGAAATCTGGAGTTACACTATATTGTTCGAAAAGGGCACAAGGGTGTGCTAAGTAACATAATATAAGGGAAATAGTATAATTAAGATTGAAATGGTCTGGAAGAAGAAGTTGAGATCAGCTCTAAATTAAGGCGTCTTTCTGAAAAAATGGTTTTTGCCTTTTGTAAGGGGTTAAAGATGTGAAACCAATCATAATTATAGTATCTCCTGTATAAAACCGAACAGTACAGTGTCAGGATAACTCATGATACTATACGGCTGGCTCAATCTTCCACGATTGAATCGAGACGTTGAGCATTTCTCTCAGATAGTATCTTGTCATTGCGAGGGTATTGTCCGAAGCAATCCCTTGAATAGTTCAGAAGAGATGCTTCGGGAGAAAACCCCTCGCAATGGTAATATGAAAAAGCAGCGTCCTTCCAAGGAGGTTAAAAAGCCTTGAACAGGCAATAACCTTTTGTGATATTAAATATCATAA
>NZ_SZPP01000009.1:0-66281 GCF_030263775.1 Candidatus Jettenia sp. AMX1 | reverse complement strand
AATGAAAAAATAAAGAAAACGTATAAATTACTACGAAACATAAATGATACGATAAGTTACACATAAAAAAAAGATTGAAAAGATGTGGGTAAGGATGAGCCTCCCGAGAGGGGAGTAGAAAAGTCCCCTCTTGGGAGGGGATTCAGGGGTGGGTAAAAAGTCGTTGGGTTTTGCCTTGTAAAACCCAACCTATTTTAACCCGGAATCCAGTATTTTTCCGGATTCCCGCTGGAGTTTATCCTCGTGAAAGCGGGGGCGGGAATGACATACTTGTTCCCGTGAAAACGGAGATTCGTATCTGATTAATGACGCTGTGTATAAATAAGCGGTAATGACTCAAAATAAGGGCAAAACTGTGCGGTGCAGGGACGAACCTTGTGTTTTCGCCCTTGCAAATCAATGTCATTACGATGCAATGGTGGATTCACTTCGTGTAATCCACCCTACCGGTAATTCTACTAATGAGGGTGGATTAAGCAAAGCGAATCCACCAAAAGTTGCTAAAGCCTCGCCCTACAGATACAAATAACAAATATACACACTTTATTTACCGGATGCTGCGACAACTTTATTAAGCTCTGTTAGGAGTGAATTCATATCTATTCCGCTTGCTCCAGCCGTTTTTTCAATACTAAATCCACCTCCGCAACAAGCATCTACTTTAAATTTACTAAAAACCGTAATTGTTTTTGGATACTTTTTTATAACATCATTAATCACCATATTTTTTGTAATAACTTCTTTTTCCATAGATCTTTACCTCCAAAAATTTACTTACTCAAATAACCATACTCAGAAAGCAGGTAGTTACGAGGACACTATGATTATGATAACGTATAAGAGAATCAAAAATCAAAGGCTTTCTATCGCAGCGCAACGAAAATACAATCTCTTCATCCATTAAATTTTGAAATAAGCATATCATATTTGAAATACCATATTACCATTTCCTAACAATAAAATTTTTTTATATTTTATAAGTTTCATATTTATAGATAGTTACATTAAATTATTAAATATTAATGAATTTATTTATTTGGAATGCCAGTTGTGGTCTGTATACAATACCCTTGTAGGTTGCAAATTGCAACCGTAGGTAATGTAGGGCAAGGCTTTAGCCTTGCTTCCCCGCATAAACAGGCATACGGGAGAGAGCAATCCGAAAGGGTTGCCTTCCGGAATTGAAATTTCTATGCATTTAAATAGTGAGGTATTTGGCAATGAGTGTTATGAGAAATACAATCAAGACATTCCATCCGGCTTATTTTGCAATGGTAATGTCAACAGGCATAATTTCGATCGCTTCTAATCTTCTTGGTTTTAACGGTATTGCGTATGGACTCTTTTATCTAAACATCGTTGCATATGCAATCATTGCATCACTGCAATTATTGCGGGTAAGGATGTTTTGGAGTAATTTATACGGCGACCTTTCTAATCCCAAATTAAGTCTGGTATTTTTTACCACAGTTGCAGCCACCAATGTGGTTGGGGCCCAGTTTGTTACGGTATTTAATCAGCCGGAAATTGCCAAGGTGTTCTGGTATTTTGGCATATTTTTATGGGCATCGGTTTCTCTATCCACATTTAGCATTCTCTTTATAAAATGTGACCAAAGAATTGAGGTGGTGTTGCACGGCGGATGGCTCATAGCTACCGTAGGCACCCAGTCGCTGGCGGTTTTGGGTGCATTGCTTGCGCCTAAATATGAGGATGCCGCCAGTTTCGTGTTATTTTCTTCTTTTGCCTGGTGGATGATCGGCTCATTTCTGTATATGATACTCATTACCTTAATCATTTACCGGTTAGTATTCTTTAAAGTATCTCCCGATGCGTTAGTACCGCCCTACTGGATTAATATGGGTGCACTCGCCATAACAACCCTGGCAGGCTCAATCTTATGCATACAGATTCCTAAAATAGGCGGTCCCTATACTGATTTCCTGGGATTTACAAAAGGATTTACCCTGCTTTTCTGGTCATTTGGCACCTGGTGGATACCATTCCTGATAATTATGGGGATATGGAAATATATCTTCAATAAGGCACAATTTAAGTACACGCCGCTTTACTGGGGTATGGTCTTCCCTTTAGGCATGTATACCGCGTGTACCATAAGGCTTTCGCAAGCCATTCAAATACCCTTTATTGCCAATATCTCAAAATATTTTATCTACGCTGCATTTATTGCATGGGCTTTTATATTTTATAGTATGATACGTTCCATGATAAAAGCAATTATCACAAAAGAACCTGTTGCACAAAAAGAGGGAAAGATTGCCGAACCTCAAATGATCCCTGTTAGTAAGGGTTAAAATTCATAGTAAGTAAGTTGACTTTGGCAAGGCTAAAGCCTTGCCCTACGTGTAATTGAAATTCCTCTCTATTTATTATATGAGACCCTTGCCGACTTCTTGGATAAAATATTTTAGTGCAGGGGCTGGCAATCTTCAGCCACTGCAAAGTAACTTATTTTTATTTCTCATACTGCTACAATCATTCTTGTAGGTCTGCACAGCAAAGCAATCTGTGTTTTTTAATTTATTTTCTATAAGTATTTTTGAAATTTGCCCTAAATATTTAGTATAAATAAATTATTTATAAATATTTACCAAAGAAAGTTGTGCCATGTGATAGAAATGTTCATGTTCCGTAATCTCATACTACAATAGAAAGGAGGGATTTATGTCCAATGCGCAGAATGCAAATCCAGGCAGTCAGGAGTATGCTATACCTGTCATAGAGATCGATGCCTATGCGCCGGCAAAAATGGCGGATAGAGTAGGAATGATAGGGGTAGCAAAATCTAAGCTCAGTACCTTAACATTGCTTGCTCTCAGCATCCTTGCCGGTGTTTTTATTGCGTTAGGCACACAACTCGCGATGCTCGTAACTCATACAGCAACCTCTAATTATGGTCTTAATCAGTTAGTAGGCGGAGCTGCTTTTACCATGGCCTTGATTTTAATCGTAATTGCCGGTGCAGAGCTTTTTACGGGAAATTGCCTTATTGCAATGTCCTTTATGGCGCGAAAAATTACTGGCAGAGACCTTACGAGAAATCTCATTATTGCGTTTATTGGTAATTTTATCGGTGCACTAACCCTTGTGTTGTGGATATACAATTCCGGACAATGGATGATAAACAATCATCTCTTAGGCGCTAAGATTGTTCTTGCTGCCAATGATAAAGTGAATATACCATTTAGTGCTGCTTTTGCAAGGGGCGTGCTTTGCAATGCCCTCGTATGTTTAGGCATCTGGCTCTCGTATAGTGGTAGAAGTAATATGGATAAAATATTGGCGCTGCTATGGCCTATATCCTGTCTCATAGCATCCGGATTTGAGCATTGTGTTGTGAATATGTGGCTTATCCCTATGGCGCTCGTTCTCAAGGGTAATGGCTCCGTGCTGGCTGCCGCCGAGAATATACAAGGTGGAAAATTGGATCTTTCAAACCTTACTTTTTTTAAAGGATTTTTGATTGATAATATGATTCCTGTTGTTCTTGGAAATTTATTCGGCGGTATAGTTCTCGTTGCAGGTGTGTACTGGTTTATATACTTACGTCCATCAAAGAGATAAGAGAAAAGGAGAACTAAGAATGGCAGAAAATAATGTTCCGAAAGCTATACAAATAATAGATATAGATGCATATTCACCTCCGCAGATCGCGACCCGCATCGATAAGGTTGCTGCTTTAAAGGCAAAATTAAGTTTCGCACAAACCTTTTTGCTGGGTATTTTAGCTGGAGTTTATATCGGTATCGGCGCACAATTTGCCACATTAGTTATCAGTGATTCTACTTTGCACTTCGGACTGAATGCAGTAATAGCAGGTATTGTCTTCTCTCTTGGACTTATGCTTGTAGTCATCGGCGGTGCAGAGCTTTTTACAGGAAACAGTCTGATGATTATGGGCTACGTGAGCAAGAGGATTTCAACACGTGATATGATGAATAACTGGATTATCGCGTATACAGGGAATTTCATTGGTAGTCTTACCATGGTCTATTGGATGTACAATGCGCATCAATTTGAATTCTTTCATAATATGGTTGGCGCAAAGGCATTGCTCATCGCTCATACAAAAGTTAATTTGCCTTTTAAAGCAGTCCTTGCAAGAGGCGTTCTTTGTAACGCTATGGTATGCCTGGCTGTCTGGCTCTGTTTTAGCGGTAGAAGCGTTGCAGATAAGGTGCTCTCCATTGTCTTCCCTATTGGTGGATTCGTTGCTAGCGGCTTTGAACACTGTGTCGCAAATATGTATTTTATTCCCATGGGTATAGTGTTACGAAGCAATGCTGCTGTCGTTGCTGCAGCCGAAAAGATGGCAGGAAAAACCCTGGATCTTTCTCAACTTACCTGGAAGGGGTTTTTTATCAATAATCTTATTCCTGTTACTTTCGGAAATATCGTGGGTGGAGTAGTTCTGGTTGGTATCGTATTCTGGTTTGTTTATTTGCGGCCGCACATCAGTGTGTCTCTGAACGTTAAACAGGACTTTTTTAACGAAAATAAATAGATTCTTTTTGTGGTAATAATTATCTTGAAAAAATCCCGGTATGAAATAAACTATGCTTATACTGGGATTTTTTTAAGGATACGCAGATGTTTTACTTTTCGCTGTCTACAGAGAATTTGGAGTTTATGTGTTCCTTTCTGCATTGCTCATTACGGCATTTGTATCTTTCGTAACATCTGCGGTAACGTATTTTTTTGCTAAAATAAAGATATTTTCCTGCGCACTTCTTTTGTTCTATGGAACAAACTTTTTCCTCTCTTTTTTCCTGCTTAACACCCACATTACCCTCTTTATTATCATCATAATACTTTTTCTTGCCTTTCCCATCATCTGCTTGCTCATCTTTGTTGTTGATACGTACCGCGCATTATTTTGTACAGACACTTCCTTTGTTCTCGTAATTGTCTGGTTACTCATGCCTCCATTTTTTATGATAAACCTTATTGTGTATACCTTTAGGATAATCCATGCCGGAAATGTATAAAAAAATATTCATAAGCGCCGGAGACTCATCAGGGGATATCCATGGCGCCAATCTTATGCGCTGCATGCTTGAGAAAGAGCCGCATATAAAATTTTATGGGCTTGGAAGAGAGAACATGAAACATGCTGGTTTGCATTGCCTTCATGATATGTCTAAAAAGTCCTTAATGTGGCTCCATGTTTTGAAGGAGTTGTCAGCCTTTTTAAGGATAAAAAAGGACTGTATTCGTTTTTTTAAAAAGGAAATGCCGCAGGCAGTTATTCTGATTGATTATTGCGGTTTCAATTTCCATCTGGCAAAGGCAGCTAAAAAGTGCAAGATTCCGGTAATTTATTATATTAGTCCACAGATCTGGGCGCACGGGCCCTGGCGTGTAAAGAAGATGAAGAAGTTGGTAGATAAAGTAATAGTTATTTACCCTTTTGAGAAACAGTTTTATGAGAATGCAGGCATCTCTGCCACGTATGCAGGACACCCTCTCTTTGATGAGATTTACAAATCAGGTGTTGATGAAAAAATCGTTTCGGAACTAAAAAAGCAATGGGGAGATACCATAATTTCTCTTATTCCTGGCAGCCGTAGACAGGAAATTGTCCGGTTATTGCCATTGTTATTACAATCTGCTCTCCAAATACAGCAGGCAATTCCTTCCGTACAATTTGTCGTTTCTTGTAGCAATGATCAACATTTTGATCTCATACATACTCTTGTAAAAGACTCTAAGTTTTGTTGCAAGATTATCATAGGGAACATCCATGAGATAATCAAGGCATCCAAACTTTGTATAGCAGGCGCGGGAACTGTCACATTACAGATTGCTTACTATCTCAAGCCGATGATTATTGTTTATAAAATTTCTCCTTTCGCCTATTTTATCGCCAAGCCATTTCTGACTACTCCCTACATTGGGCTTGTAAATAAGCTCGCTAACAAGATGATCGTTCCGGAACTCCTTATGTACAGGGGGAACTATACGTGGCTAGCACATGAAGCAGTTCAACTCCTTCATAATACTCAAAAGAGAGAAGCGTGTATTCGTGATCTGTCCTCACTTATTCATGAAATTGCAAAGCCGGGCGCATCCGAGCATGCAGCAGATAGCATACTCAATCTTCTCAATTCTAAATTTAATGTATGAGTATTGAGAAAGTGGGAAATAACGAGGTTATTTCCTTCGTTTCGGAAGGGGGATTAATAACCCCTGTATTTTCCCTTTGATAAGGTTTTTCAAGCTCTCCTTTTTAAACCACTCACACATCTTTCTCAGCTCCTCCTTCGCAATGATACGATACTACCTTTTTGGACAGCCCTTATCCATACCACCCTTACGATCCGGCAGTATTTTGAGCAACTACAATCTTTCCGGTAAAAACCTTCGAAAAGGAGAGAAAAAGGTATGTCGGAGGAGTGATTCTTTTGAAATGCTTGCTACCAGGAGACGGAATCATCAGAGATAAGCGGTCTCTGAGGTGACAGGGCAATGTTATTAAGCATTTTTATTAAGGGAATGGTAAAATGCTAAGAGGTTGTCTGTAAAGTTCATATTCATGCTTAGAATTTATCCCTTTGGTGGATCACACGAAGTGAATCCACCATTGCATCATAATGACATTGGATGGCTGGATTCCCGATAAAGACGTTCGGGAATGACAGGATGAACTATCGTAGATTATATAAATTCAAAACTGGCGTGCTTTTCCATAACCAGATAGGCCCAATGGTAAATTACAGGGATGATTACACAGCTTTTTGGAAGGTATCGCGATGGAGATTGTGTTTTTGGAGGAGCCTCTGAAAGGAGCGACGCTCTTTTCCGGCAATTTTTGCTGCCCGGGTGATGTTTCCCTGATGCGCTGTTAGGATAGTAGTTAAATAAGTCCGTTCAAAGTCATTAATGGCAATGGATTTTGCTTCTTGAAAGGAACTGTATTGTACTATGTTTTTCTGCTCATCATGTATCGGGAGATCTATATCAGTTGATTGAAGCTCCGGAGAAGATGATGTAATTACGGCACGCAGAATTACACCTTCCAGTTCACGAACATTTCCTGGCCAATGATACTGTAACAGTTTTTGCAATCCACCGAAGGAGATTTGGGAAATGTTCCGCGAATGCTGGATTGCATACTTCATGAGAAAATGGGCAGCCAGAAGGGGAATATCGTCTGTTCTCTCACGAAGAGGCGGCAAAGATAAGGAAAAGGTATTGATACGATAATAGAGGTCCTCACGGAAGCGTTTAGCCTCAACGCATTGTTTTAAATCCGAATTCGTGGCAGCAATGACTGAGACATCAGCAACTCTATTCTTAGAAGAACCTAAAGGGCGATATTCCCGGTTCTGAAGAAAACGCAGGAGTTTTATTTGAGCAGAAGGGCTCAGGGTATTAATCTCATCAAGGAAAAGGGTTCCCCCCTCAGCTTCTGCAATAAGGCCTCTTTCTGTTGAGGAGGCATCGGTAAACGCACCCTTGACATGTCCAAAAAGCTCATTTTCGAAGAGGTGGTTCGGCAAGGCGCCACAATTAACGGGGATGAATGGTTTCCCGCGGCGTGGACTGTTGTAATGGATCGCCCGGGCAAAGAGTTCCTTTCCGGTTCCCGTCTCACCAGAAATCAAGACCGGTGTATCAGAATGAGCATACAGGGGAATTTTTCTGATCTCCTGCAAGAAAGATTCACTTTCACCGACTAATAATTCACGATTCAGCATTTCTTTTCCTCTCCCCATGCAATCATACGTATGTATACTATTTCTTTGGTGCAGAAGACGTTGAATGCGCAGGAGAAGATCAGTTTCCCTGAAAGGACATGATAGGAAGTCATCCATACCCTGGTGGAAAGATTGGAAGATTTCAGGAGACGTATTCCATCCATTACAGAAAAGGCATACAACAGGGGCTTTCCCCCAGTTTTTCTTAATGGAAAAAAGAGCTTCAGTAAAGGTCTCTTTCGCGGGACGAAAGATAATAAGATCAGGAGAAAAAGTTGATGGTTCACGTGGAAATAGTGTAGTAGTCTGAAAACGAAATTGCTGAAGAAAAAGAGAACTTTGAATTAATTCCGTAAGCTGATTGCAGTTTTCCGTACAACAAGAAAATGGATTGTGGTCTATAATCAGGATATTTTGTTGTACCATATATCCTCCATTTCTAAAACAATATTACTCAACCAATAATTCAACTCCATGAGTGAGCATTTAGTTCTATCTGTGATAGTTATTACAATCAAAAAATATACCAAAAGATAAAGATTTATACTGAATAGTAATTCAGACGCTTCTTTTGTGCGGAAATAAGCAAAAGTCTCCATAGAAATATACGTGACTTAAGAATAACAGATATTGAGATACTTTATCTTTATTTCACATAAACCCCTGTTAAACAAGTACATAATTAACAATACTTCTCAAATTTAAACGTATTTTTAAGAAAAAAACACCATCTTCATTGACAAACATTGCTTGAAAAAAAATTTACCTCTGAAAAGAAAAATACTATGTTATTAAATTATTTAAATACAATAAATGTCCCGTGAGACAAAAGTGTCTTGAGACAGAAGTGTCTCATGATACAAAAGCATCTTCCTTTGTGGGCACCCCCATTCCTATCCACAAGTTGGGTGAAATGATGCAGGTAAAGTACCATGTGGGGAGACAAAAGGTACATGAAACCCATCAGAGATATTCAGTTTTCCTTCCCTATAAAACCCTTGAAATCCCTGCATCTTTGTTAGATAATTGTTTTGTTACATCTGTATAAATTGATTTTCTTTGCTTTATGAGATAAGCATATATAATTATGGTACATCCTGGTTTTCTGTTGAGGAATTTCAATTCTGTAGGGCAAACCTTTCGGTTTGCTATCCTCGTGTAGGTTATTCAGGAGGGGAGGCAAGGCTAAAGCCTCGCCCTACAAGGTTAGGTTCTTATGATAGATTATTTTTCAAGAACAAAGATTGTATGCACTATTGGACCTGCTTGTAGCTCCGCATCCATGATTGAGGGTTTGATCCATGCGGGCATGGATGTTGCACGGTTAAATTTCTCTCATGGAACCCTATCGGAACATGAGGCTACTATTAAGAATATACGCCTCGTTTCTCAGCAACTCAACAGGCCAATTGCTATCCTTCAAGATCTATCAGGGCCAAAGGTTAGAATAAAATCTCTCTATAAAGATGCAATTACCTTGAACGCTGACGATGTATTTACCCTCACCAGCAAGGACGTGGAAGGAAATGAAAAAATAGCATCAATTACCTATACGTGTTTACCGGACATCGTTTTCCCTGGCGATACTATCTTTCTCTGTGATGGCGAAATAGAATTAAGGGTCGTCAGTAAAAATAGTACGGACATTATCTGTCAGGTTATTGTCGGTGGTATTTTACCATCAGGAAAAGGAATTAACATACCCAAAAGGAGCCTGCCAATACCTTCTCTTACGGAAAAAGATAAAAGTGACCTTGAATTCGGGATTGAACATGATGTAGATTACGTGGCTCTGTCATTTGTAAAAAATAAGGATGATATTCTTGAGCTTAAGGAAATTATACGCGCGAAAAACAGAGATATTCCCGTTATTGCTAAGATTGAAAAGCATGAAGCGCTGAATAATCTTGAGGATATTATAAAAACCGCAGACGCTATTATGGTGGCC
The DNA here is from genome assembly GCF_030263775.1 of Candidatus Jettenia sp. AMX1. NCBI lineage: Bacteria > Pseudomonadati > Planctomycetota > Candidatus Brocadiia > Candidatus Brocadiales > Candidatus Brocadiaceae > Candidatus Jettenia > Candidatus Jettenia sp. AMX1. The sequence continues at coordinate 56,612 of NZ_SZPP01000009.1, read as the reverse complement.
AGGGGAGATTTGGGCGTTGAAATACCGCTGGAACAGGTCCCTCTGGCTCAAAAGAAGATCATTCATCTGGCTAATTCTTACTGTAAGCCTGTTATTACCGCCACCCAAATGTTAGGCTCTATGGTCACAAATTATAGACCAACCCGTGCAGAGGTTACTGACGTAGCGAATGCTATTTTTGATGGAAGCGATGCAGTTATGCTTTCCGAGGAAACAGCTAAAGGCCGATATCCCATCGCATCCGTCATTATGTTATCAAAAATTGCTAATGAAATAGAACCTGCTTTAGTGAGAAAAGAAAACTTCGAGACATTACGGATACCGGACAGTCCGATTACCGTACCCGATGCAATAAGTATTGCAACATGCCAGGTTTCTAATAATCTCAATACAAAAGTTATCATTACCGCTACACAGACAGGAAGTACTGCGCGATTCATTTCTAAATACCGTCCCAAACAGCATATTCTTGCAGTAACCACATCATTACATACCTATAGAAGACTTGCACTCGTATGGGGAGTTACTCCTATCGTTACGGAACCCATACAAAATACTGATGACATGATGAAAAAAAGTATAGAAGCCGCTAAGCAAGCTGGTTACATCAAAGAGGGTGAAATGATTGCCTTCACCGGTGGAGTTCCTATCTGGAAGCCAGGCTCTACTAATTTGTTAAGGGTTTTTTAGGCCAGTAAAGAAAAAGAATGAAAAACAAAAAAGGCTTAATCCTTATCAGAGATTAAGCCTTTTTATTATTTTTCTGAAAAGCCCGGTTACGAGCAATCAGAGGTTTTACATAGCCTGTTAATCAACCAGACAATTTTCACCCTCATGTTTACAAGCTGATTTATCTACATCGCCTGGCTTTCTTCTCCAGCCCAAGAGTAAATCGGTATACTCGCCGTGCTTCCAGAAATCATATGCTTTATGTTTTATGCCTACCTTATCTTCCAGCGCCCTTAATCTTCTTAACCGGCTGGCCTCGCTCTTCACCTGAACAAGCCAACGATCCTGCAGAAAAGCGCCTTTCCCGTAAGTAGCGCCATACATAGCGCCATGCGCCATCGCCTTGTACACGGCATTGGTTACATAGACAAGCATCTCAAAGGAGGTTCGCTCTATGTCGGAAACGTTATACATTCTTCCCTCGCCACCTAACAGACTAAAGGTATAATGCCCTGCATAGTCGGGCGCCAAATCGTTTGGCATGGGATCCAGCATACCATCATTGTAGAGATCCATTACGACCTTCATAGCTTCACGCCATTTGGTAAAACTGAGCTTTACGGCCTCATCCATAGCATTTAGCTGATCTGCCGCAAATCTGGGTGAGTGACATCCCTTACAGGTATTAATCCAATTTTGTCTCTCCTCTTTAAATTTCGGCGCTCCCCGGTCTACCAGAGATGTACCCATATGACTGTAGATGGTAGACGCCTTCTGTGCGTTGTGTTCACCATCTTTCATATGACAAAATGCACAGGTAGGGGTCTTATAGTTTGCCGGTTTCAGAGGCTTCGTCCAATCCCAGGTATGTTGTTCAGATTCATAAATCATCCCGTGGTATGATTCCCGGTACATCTCATACTCATAGTGGTCCAAGCCTGTATGACAGATACCGCAGTTATTGGGCTTTCTTGCCTCTGCCAGAGAGAAGTCGTGTCTTGTGTGGCATCCATCACACCGATTTTCAGCTATACCATGGCACGTCGCACAGGCGGTTACCTCTTCTGCCGGTTTTGCTATCTGCCACGGAGTCTCTACTACATTTACGTGAAACGCATATGCGTGCGAGCCTAACTTACCATCACGATGGCCTGATTGCTGCTCCGGATGACATTCACCGCAGTGTCGCCAGGAAGGCATGTAGAGCTGCTGATGATTGTTCCCGTGGCATTTATCACATCCCACCACACCCTTTTCCGTTGATGCATGCTTGCTTTTCTTCCACTGTGCAACAATACCCGGCGTTTGCACCGTATGGCACATAACACATTCTTCGTGTCTAAACTCTCCGGAAACTGCCATATTCGGTGTATAATAATGGTCCGGATCATACCACCTTATAATAGGCAAAAAGCTGAATAGCTTCCCGAATTTACCTTCACCGGGGAATACCTCTTTTGGTCCTGTATAGGTTGCTGTCAATCCGTTATGGTAGAGATCGCCAGAGTTATCAGGGCCTATTTTTTCCCCTGTTATCTGAGAAATAATTTCCTGAATTGTCCTCGTATCTTTTGGATGAGAAGCCATTTCTTCCTGTTTTGATGGGCAACCGGCATGCGATTCTTTACGCTCCTCCTGCTCCTCAGGGACAGGAGCTTCTTGTTTTGCTTCTTCCTTTTTTACTTCTGCCTTCGGCTGAGCAACAACTGGTTCCTGAACAGCTTGAGTAACTGACGGCTTTTCTATTGTCTCTTTCGTTATTTTGGGCGCGGTAACAGCTTCTGCTTTTCTCGCACTCGTATTTTTGCAGCCAAAACCGACACAGACAAACAGAGCCATCATTATTATAGAGACGATACATCTTACTTCTTTGATCATATAAACCTTTCCCTCCTTAAATTCAAACAACATATACATACATAAAAAATAGATTTTTCCCTACGCGGGTTATAACCCGTGTTATTTTTTTGTTATTTCTACCTTCCAGGTTTCCGGTCCTTGTTCAATATATTTCCAATCCATTTGCCCCTTTCGTTCCGCATCAAGCTGATACTTTAACGGCTTGGGATCATGATCGTTTATCAGGACCATCATCTCTCCTTTTTTGAGGCCATCAAAAGTATTAAAAATCTTTGGATGTCTTTCCCTGGGCACAATATTTCTAACGTCTAACGTAACAGGTGATTTCTCACTCATGACTACTCCTTGTCTAAAAGTCTTTCATTATGGCCGCGGTACGATTGAAGCAAGGACAACCATCTGCTCATCAGCCTTCATTCCATGCGCTTCCATGCTCTCACAAATCGCTACAGAATCTGGTTTAACCTTATATATCTTGTCTCCTACAGTAAATGAACCTTTTCCTGAAATTACCAGCATTATCACCTGAGGTTTCACTGTATGCAAAGGCACCTCCTGCCCTTTTTCCAAACAGAACAATACGACCCGTGCCTTATCACTATCAAACAGGATTTTTGATACATATTTTTCTTTTGAAAACTCTATCTGTTCTTTTACATTAATTTTTCCCATTCTTTTACCCCGCACTCATAGCTAAAACAACCATTCGTTCCACACATTTCATTCCCCTGGATGCGCCTTCCGGAGCAATAACTACGGTTCCTTTTTCCATATCAATTTTCTGATTATCGAGGGTGAAGATCCCTTTACCTTCCTTCACATAAAATATACCCACGCTGTGCCCTCCATGGGATGGAATTTCCTGTCCGGGTTCCATACAAATAAGGGGCATTTTTACCTTCGGAGAGGCATAAAGGATATTTGGGATAAAATGCTCTTTATTAAATTTTATCTTTTCTTCCAAATGTATTGGCTCCAAATGTATTTATCAACCTCCTCATCAGATTTTCGGGTTTCTTTAAAGATGTATACGGGATCGTTTATGAGGTTTTACTTGCCTCTTGTTTCGCCGCTTCGTTTAGTTCTTTGACAAATTTATCAACATCTGTATTATGCATCATGCATGCAAGGTTAATATCCTCTGTGCCAAAGGAAGGGCAATCAAAACATCCTTTCCCAAAATATTTTGTGAAAACCGCTTTTGTTGCCGGGTATTTCTTTGTCACTTCTCCCGTGCTCATTTTCTTTGTGATAAGAATCTCATTACCCATAGTTACCTCCGATCATAGAAATAATTCAAAGGATAAAAAACTTCTTTTATTTTCGTCACTAATGAACTCCTGCAAGATTAGTCTCCTGTTCCGCCAGTTCAACAGGCGCGATATCTTCTATTTTTACCGGTAGTCTTACATCTTTCGGAAGTGGATCAATATACTTCTTTCGGTATGCCTTACTTTGCATCCGGCATGTAGGATATCTCTTGCTAAAATCCGGATGCGTGACCATCTTTTTCCATATTTCCTGAATAGACATCTCACGTACATTTCCGAAATTAATCGGGTTGAAATCACAGGGATTGATATCGCCATATGCTGTCATATAAAATTGCGATTGTGCTCCATAGCAACCCACTCCCCTTGGAGAATTAATAATTGACATGCAATTGATCCCCATAGGATGATCCATCTCATGATATTTCTTTGTAAGCGCAATCAATTGTTTCCGGTCTTCCGCTGTCAGTATTTTTGATGTATCTTTTAAGAACCGGCCTGAAGGTATGCAATCAAAAATAGTAACCTCTGAAAAACCCTGATCCTGTGCGATCTTTAAAAGCTTTTCGACCTTCCCTGTCTTGATACTTTCGCCGGTCGCATAGGTAGAAATACCTGTTAAGATGCCAGCTCTCCGGCAGCGTTCAGCTCCTTCAAATGCTTTTTGGTAACAACCGGGTACCGCCCTGAACTCATTGTGGAGTTCAGGTTCACTGCTATCTATAGAAATATTGAGCGAGAATAAGCCTGCATTGGCAAGCTTCCGGACATTCTCTTCCGTCAGAAGCAATCCGTTCGTAAATATCATAGGAATAGCTTTGGTCTTATCTACATAATGAATGAGTTCGTAAAGCTCTTCGCGAAGCAAAGGCTCTCCGCCCACATAAATAACCAGACTTGCGCCAAGGTCTAGTGCGCCATCAACAACTTTTTTTATCTCCCCGACCGTAAGCTCTTTCTTGGCAGGGTCAATAAATGGGTCTGCACTGCAGTGAATACACTGGCACTGGCATTTATGCGTTATGGCTAAATTAGCGGTGACAGGGAATGCCATTTTAGAGAGCATCATTCTTAACTTTCTTTCCAGGAATCTCATTCCTGCCTGACTGGGGAATGGCGGATTATAGAGATTATATACCTGCATTCCATTCTTTTTTGCAATTACTTTTAAGGAATTGATCTTTTCAAAAAATTGATCTACATAGGGCTGTAACATCTTGCCCAGCACCCCTCCTGCCTTCCCAACAACCCTTCCTCCAATAATTTCAGCATCGATATGCAGAAAATCAAATGATGTCATAATTCGTCCTCCATACTTGGCATATGGGCCAGCTTAAGATTTCTTTCTATCTCGCATACAATATCGTTTGCGACCTCTATAGCTTTTAAGCCTTCTTCACCTGAAACAAGAGGCTCTTTATGCTCTACAATACAATTCACAAAAGATTCCAGCTCTTTTTTGAGCGGTTCATAGTCATCCATCTTGATATGTTCTATCTTTAACAGGTCGCCAAATACATAACTTTTCAGATCTGCGATAGTAGAAACATCCATCTCAGAGACATTCAATGCCTTTAAGGTTAATTTAGGTGATTTTTTATATAGTAACGCATCCTTTTTCTGATAATCAACAGAAATATATGAATCCTCAGAGAATAATCTCATTTTACGCATAGGGGTAAGAGAGACGCGGCTTGCTGTTATATTTGCCACGCATCCGTTTTCAAACTGAAGACGAACATTCGCTATATCCTCTTTATCGGAGATAACATTTACTCCTACAGCATCGAATTTCTTTACTTTAGAACCTGTGATATGTAAAATGATATCAATATCATGTATCATCAGATCTAATACCACACCAATATCTGCCGAACGGAAGGTAAATGGGCTTAGACGATGACATTCAATAAATTTTGGATTAATAGAAAATTTTTTAATCGCAGCTATAGCAGGATTAAATCGTTCAATATATCCTGCCTGAAGTATCACGCCCTTTGCTTTACTGATATGTATTAATTCCTTCGCCTCAGGTATTGTCCCCGTCATTGGCTTTTCGATCATAACATGTATGCCATTCTGCAGAAATTCCTTTGCAATAGCATAGTGTGATTTCGTAGGCACCGCGATACTTACGGCCGAAACCTTACCGATTATGTCCTTATAATTTGTAAAATAACACGTATTGTGCAGTTGGGCAATTTTCTCTGCCTGACCAGTGTGTATATCGACTACGCCAACCAGCTCTACTCCGGGCAGTTCGGCGCATACCCTTGCATGCTCTTTCCCTAAATGCCCAACACCAACAACTGCAATTTTTAATCTCCGCATTCCTCTCGCCTGGTAGTCCTTACCATGAATTCGTTTAATCTAAAACATTTTAGATTTGTATATCGGCAACCCGGCCTCTTTTTTATCTTCTTCCGGATCAGATGTAGTATTTAATTTATCGTTACATGATGAATATCGGAATGCCTCCCGATATCTTCCAAACTTGCCTTTATCAGAATTTCTCAGGAAAGTAATCAGATAACTGACCTCAGAGGAGATATCTTTTTGCTTTTCCAACATTTCTAAATTTTTATTCCTGCCTGATTCATTCCTGCGAAACAATGTCCGAAATGCCTTTTTGATTTCGTCAACTTGCTCTTTCTTAAAACCTTCCCTCTCCAGCCCAATGACATTCACTTGTCGGATCTTTGCGGGATGACCCTCAATAATTACATATGGTGGCACATCCTGAACAATTCGGGTATGACCTCCCACATAGGCATACCGTCCAATAGTTACAAAAGGCTGTATGCCAACAAGGCCCATTAATTTTGCGCCTCTTTCAATAATAACATGCCCACCGAGTAATACTCCGTTCGCCAGAAGAACATTATCTTCTATGATACAATCATGGGCAATATGTGCATACGCCATAAAGAAGTTACTATCGCCAATTACGGTCTTTCCTCCCCCGACTGCTGTACCTATATTAATGGTCACACCCTCCCGAACTACGTTATTATTTCCCAGAAAAAGAGAGGTACATTCACCATGGTATTTAAGATCTTGCGGTTCGGCGCCCAAAACTGCGTTGGGATGGATAATAGTGTTTTTCCCTATCGTGGTATTTCCTGTAATGGTGACATGATTCTTAATAATCGTTCCATCTCCAATAGTAACACTTGCTCCTATAACTGAAAAAGGCCCGATTTCAACATCATTACCTAAAACAGCATCCGGATGCACAATAGCAGACTTATGAATTCTCATCCCATTTCTTTCCTTTTCTTCGTACATTCCTTATGTTTTTAAAATGTCACTATGAGCAACCATATTCTCTAAATCAAGCACCCCTTGTGCAATCTTTTCTGCCATCTGAACATTGAGGGAGTGACCAGATCTGTGCGCAACAATATGGCCTTGAATTACTACATTAGCAAGGTAAAGATCCCCCACAAGGTCTAAGATTTTATGCCTTACAAACTCATTGGGGAACCGTAATTCCGCAGGTTCCATAGAAATGGGTCTTGTTATCTTGCCATCTTTATGCACAATGACGCTGTTAAAATCGGTAATCCCTTTCCCCAAACCAAGCAATTTAAATTCTTCGACATTGGTGCTTAAGCCAAATGTCCTTGCTGGCGCGATCTCCCTGCAAAAGTTATCCTGCGTAAATTCAATATCGTATGTTTGCTGAGGGATAAAAGAGCCATCAAAATCAAGGGTATAAGAAAATATCAAACCTTTTTCATACGGCAGCGCCATAACACTTGCATTCCCATTCTGCACAATGATTGGATCTGTTACGATATAGAGTTTCTTTTTACCGCCGAGCACAACAATCCCTGCTTTTTTGAGAATTTCTAAAAATAGCTTAGCGCTTCCATCAGCACAAGGAATTTCCCGACCGTTAATTTCAATCTCTATATTATCTACGCCTAAACCTGCTAATGCCGCCATAAGATGCTCTACGCACTCAACCTCAGCCTCTTTCTGTTTCAGAAATATACGTTTATAATTACTCGATAAGGAACAAACATGAGCAGGAATTCTGGGTCTGCCAGGCATATCTACACGAACAAAATATATACCCGAATTTAACGGTGCTGGCTTAAAACGAAGCTTTGTACTTTCCCCCCGAAACAACCCTACACCAGAGTACTCTATTTCTTGTTCAATTGTCTTTTGTCTGTTATCCACGCATTATTTTCCCTTGCTAGCTTCTGCATATTTTTTATTTAAGGTCTCAATTACCCGGTTGGTAATATCAATTTCATCAGAATGGTATAAGACTGCTTTTATTCCAACCTTAAACTGCAGCTCTGAGATTCCCCCGCTCTGCAATTCAGGCTCTTCTTTCTTAATAATCAGATCATATTGTTCAAGCTTGCCTATATTTTCTACTTCCTTACATACCTCCGTGTAAAGATTTTCAAAATAATCCTTATACTTCTTCATCAAGCTTTTCTCGGCAAACTTCGCATATGATTCTAATTCTATATTTTTCTTTTCAAAAGCCTCTTCATCTTTTCTCCTTGCTTCACTTCCTAAATCGAGGAGTTGTATCTTCTCATTCAAGCTTACCAGCTCTTTCTTTTTATCATTAATAATTTTTTGATGCTTCTTCTCCTGTTCTTTAAGCTGCGCATCAAAATTCTTTCTCTTCTCATACTTCTCAAACACACTGTTTAAATCAACCACTCCTAACTTCAGGTTTCTTGAAGGCACATTCCCCCCGACTGCTTCTTTTGCCTGCACAAGCGACAAACCCGACAACGAAAAGAGATACAAACAGGTAACCATTGCTGTAATACATAAAAGATTGTTTATTTTCCTGCCATGCTTCAGTACTGTTTCTAATTCCATAATTAGTAGCTACCGCCTCCTCCAAAATTAAATGAAAACGCCTCAACCTCATCCGCAGCTTCTTTCATAACAGGAATACCGTAATCAATCGAGATCGTAGAACGGCCAAGAAAGGGAATGCTCAACCTTAATCCAACTCCCATTGATACCCTGAAACGATCGAAATTAATATCACTAATTCCCCGGTCTGCCTTTCCGCTATCAATAAAAAAAGCTGCCCGAATAATATCTTTATAGAGAGGGACAATATACTCTGCATTCATCAACATCAATAAATTTCCACCGATTTGATCTTCTGTTTTTTCATCGACAGGCGCTACCCCTCTATAGTCAAACCCTCTCAATGAGCCATAACCGCCGGCAAAAAATCTTTCAAATATTGGCACATCTTCTCCGGAAGTTGATTCCACAACACCAAACGTACCTCCATACATAAAGACATGCTTTCCCCACTTTGGAACATCAAAGAGTGGGTGGTATCTCGTCGTTTGGATTTTATACTTAACGATATCCACATCCATCCCTGCAAACTCTAACGAAGAATCTCCTTCATAGCCTCTCATTGGCGCATAGATATTATCAGTTCTGTTTATAAGCGCTGATAAGGTAATACCAGCCTTCAAATGGCTTCCCGCAACATCCAGTACATCTTGCGGCGTATCCTCTTTCTCATCCTGTCTTTTAATATTTATAACACTAAACTCCGGACTTACTCTTACAAAAAAATCCCTCTGAATCTCTCTTCCCAAAGAAACTCTTGAGCCGCTACTTTGCTGCTGATACTCTCTGTACCATCTCAGATAACTGAATAAGCTTAATCCGGCGCTGTAGGGAGAATCGAATACGGCCGGATTCGTTAAAGATGCCAGGATTTCGGTCCTCTGGAAACCAGGGCTGAACCGCAATGTTAGCACCTCACCTGCGCCGCGGAAGGCATTGCCTTCCAGGAAATCATTCCAGCTTTTTGGTAAATCCGTAACATCAAAATTTCTATCAGTATAAGAAATATCACCAAAGGCCCCAACGTTTGCGCCGTAACCGCCACCAAACCGCAACATTCCGGTTCTTCCCTCTTTCACCTCCACCAGGATATTTTGTTTATTAGCTTCAGAACCCGGTTCGAAGTTAATTCCCGCCGGCACGCCGGATTCCATATCAAAATATCCCGTATTGGTAAGACGTCTCTGGCTATCACGTATCTTTTCCGTATCTAACTTTTCTCCGGGATAGAATGTCAATTGCCTTCGAATAACATTATCCCGTGTTTTATCATTACCGAGTATTTTAATCTTTTCTATATAATGTCTGTCTTTTTCGTCTATAGTAAAAAAGACATTTACCTTTGTACCTTCCGAACTAAAGGTATGTCTTTCCTCAACACGGGCGCCAATATATCCCTGTTCTCCATAGGCCAAACGAATTTGATAGGTATCTTTATCGACGGCATCCAAAAAGAAGGGGCCGCCCTCTTTTAACTTTAGCTTTTCCTTTAATTCCTCTTCGGTAAACAGGTTTTCCCCTTCTATCTTAACATTTTCCACATAATATCGTTCGCCCTCTTTTATATGGATAATAATATACATCTTATTATGATTCTTGTAGGCTATTTCCCATCCAATCTCGACATCCAGCCATCCATTATTCATGTAAAATTCTTTCAGTTTATTTATATCAGATTCAAACGTTTTCTTATCAAACCTGCCCGGAAATATGAAGGTTGGGAAGCGTTTCCGCCGTATTTCCATTTGCTTCAGAAGTTTTTTACGTTTAAAACCTGTATTCCCTTCAAACTTTATCTTTGCGATACGGATTTTCGGGCCCTCGTCAATATGAAAGACTACTATACTTCTGCCGTCTGCTATTTTACTTTCCGCTTGCACCTGTACTCGGGGAAAACACTTTTTGATGTAAAACTCCCTAATCTTATCCTCGTCCAGCTTCAAAAGATAATGCTTTAAATAATCTCCCTCTTTGATTTCAATTTGCTTTTTCAGCTTTTTTGTCTTAATTTTCTCATTACCATCAAACTGTATTTCATCAATTACGGTACGCTCAGTAACAGCAAATATAAGCTTCAATCCTCCAGGAATCTCTTCCAACTCTACTTCTATATTATCAAAGAACCCCATTGACCAAATTGCATCCACATCCTGACTTACTATCTGTGGATCATACGTATCGCCTTCTTTTACCCGAATACTGCTTTTTATTGCAGCCGTACTAATACGTTGATTCCCTTTAATTTCAACCTTTTTGATGATCCTTGAGATTTTTTCTGATGCTTCGGCACATAAAACTTTCGTATATACAAGACAAAAAGTTAAAACCAGCAATAGAATTATCCCTGTCTCACGCAGTAAAACTTTATATCTCATTTGTTACCTGCAGAGGCCAAACTCTCAAAACGCATAATATGAGAACGAAACGCCAGCTTCACTGTTCCGGTGGGCCCGTTTCGTTGTTTGGCAATAATAAGCTCTGCGGTGTTGTCCTTTTCCGGATCGTAATAACTATCCCTGTGCAAAAGGATAATAACATCTGCATCTTGTTCAATTGACCCTGATTCACGCAAATCTGACATCCTTGGTTTATGTCCTTCTCTTGCCTCCACAGACCTATTTAACTGCGATACAGCAATCACCGGGATCGATAATTCCCTGGAGAGTGATTTAAGGCCACGGGATATAATGGAAATTTCTTGTTGTCGGCTTTCCGCCCGTGGCGATTCCATCAACTGTAAGTAATCTACTACTACTACTTGAATATCATATTGAGCCTTTAACCTGCGTGCCTTTGCACGCACTTCCAGAACAGTAAGGCCAGGAGTATCATCGATAAATATTGGCGCTTCAGACAAGGACCCCAATCCAAAGGAAAGATTACTCCATTGTTTATCATCTAAGAAACCCATACGTAGTTTATGTGCATCTACCTGCGCATGGGAGCACAGCATGTTCTGGGCTACCTGTTGTGCTGACATTTCCAGAGAAAATATGACAGCGGGTTTTTTCTCGACAACTCCCACATGTTCAATAATATTGAGAGCAAGACTCGTCTTGCCCATACTTGGTCTTGCAGCAACAATAATAAGTTCAGAGGCTTGTAATCCACACGTAATGTCATCTAAATCGTAAAATCCTGTAGACAATCCCGTTAATCTGTTTTGCCTGTCATGTAAATTTTCAATACGATTAAAGGTTAATTTAAGAACTTCGTTCAGTCTCGTAGAAGCTGTATTAAATTTTTTTTGGGTAATATCAAAAATTGCTCTTTCTGACGTATCGAGTAAATTATCAGTGTCTAAAGTATCATGAAAGGCTTCCTTTTGAATATTTGCTGCCACTTCAATTAAATTTCTTTTAATGGCTTTTTCGCGAACTATATTTGCGTAATATTCTACATTTCCTATCGTAGGGACAGACTCTTCCAGTCCTATTATATATTCTATCCCGCCGACCTTCTCTAATAATGAACGCTTCTTCAGTTCTTCTCTGAGAATAACTAAATCAACCGTTTGTCCTTTATCGTAGAGTTCTACTATGGTTTGAAATAATTCCTGATGTGCCGTTTTGTAAAAGCTATTTTTGCTTAGAATGGGAATTACGATACTAATTACCTCATTATCCAGTAGCATCGCGCCCAGAACACTCATCTCGGCCTCGATGCTTTGAGGTAGGGTGCGTTCAAGTATGGACTCAACAGCCATGACTACTTCTCCGAAAAGAAATTAAGTGTTCTCTGGCTGACCGGCATCCTCGTTTACCACCGTTACTTTACACTTTGTTTGTAATTCCATATTCACGGCGACTACAACATCATATACACCACAAACTTTTATCGGGCTATCTAATTTTACCATTTCTTTATCTACCGGATAGCCTTCTTTTGCCAATGCTTCTGCAATTTGAGCGCTGGTAACAGAACCAAAAAGCTTGCCTTCTTCGTTTGCCTTCGCAGGAATTATACAAGAAGCAGCAGCAATTGTATCGAGTACCCCCCGCAATCGTTCACCCTCTTCCTTCAACTGCAAGACCATCTTTATCTTTTCTTTCTCTATCTGTTTTACATTAGCCGGAGAAACGGTTGTCGCTAACCCTCTGGGCAATAAATAGTTTCTTGCATACCCTTCCTTTACCTTTACGATATCACCAATCATGCCCAGTTTATCTACGTTCTTCTTCAACAACAATTCCATACGTTTTATTTCCTCCTCGGTAACTCAAATTTCAAGCTTAATTACAAATAACAGAATATTTTATGATTCCACAATTATCGTTCCTTCTTTTTTGTAGCGATTACGCTACGTAGGGAAGCAGCGCCATAAATCTTGCCCTTTTAACAGAAAGCTTTACTGAATGCTGATGATGAGCGCAATTTCCAGAACGTTTTCTTGAAAAAAGCTTTCCCTGATTTGTGGTAAGTTTTACCAGGTTTTGAGTGTCCTTGTAATCTAACTCTTCAATCCCCATCCTGCAAAACCGGCACTTACTTGTTCTGTTAAACCTCTTTTTACTCATGGTTAATCCTTTTTATCCTTATAAAAATTTTATGAAACGATCTTAAAACGGTATATCCTCATGATTTATATCAAGATTAACATCTTCCGGCACATCGCCTGATTGTTTACCTTCTTTAGATGATACTCCAGCCCCTTCTTCCGGACGTTTCGTTAAACCTCCAATGAATTGGAAGTTGTCTGCAACAACGCGAAGCGTGTTCCTTTTTTGTCCATCTTTGGTCTCCCATTGATTATACTGTAAACGACCTTCTATAAAAATCGGATTCCCCTTACTAAAATATTCACCAACAACCTCTGCTCTACGCCCAAAAATATTAATGTCAACGTAGCACACTTCCTCTTTCTTTTCTCCACTTTTAGCTGTCCAAGCGCTATTGATTGCAATCCCGAAACTTGCGACTGCTAATCCTGCCGGGGTATATCTTAACTCCGGGTCTCGAGTAAGATTCCCCATAAGAAAAACCTTATTAAGACTTGCCATACGTTACTCCTTTAAAAATTCTTCCATAAATATATTGCTGCAAACCTTGATGCCGGTTTGATGAGTCCCTGGGTACGACCCGATCCCTGGAGATGCTATACTTCGCCTGTAACATTGATTGCCATATCTGTTTTTTCCAATAATTCTGCATCTTTTATTTCAGGAGTTACACCCGTGTTTCTTCCGGGTATTGGCTCAATTACACCGATCTGAGATACCTCCTCAATTTTATCATCTTTTACGATTAAAGAACGGATGATATAATCAGAAAGCTGGAAATCCCTTTTTATAGCTGTAATAGCTCCGCTTTTAGCGTTAAAATGGATAAGCAGATAAGTCCCGCGTTTATGTCCTTTGATCTTATATGCTAATTTTTTTTCACCCCATTTTTCTGTTTTCAGAATCTCCGCTCCATTTTTTTGCAGAATATCATGGATATGCTTTACCACGTTATCCCATTCCATGCTGGCATGGGTGTTATCAATTAAAAACAATCCTTCGTACATCCTCAAATTCTTAACCTCCTACTTTTTTCTATTTTACTATAAAAATTACAAAACTATTTTATACTATTTTCATACACGATAAAAAGATTAATTAAACTTATTCATACACGTCTCAATCCCTTCAAAAATCCAGATTTTTAAGGCCTGACAAGCTTTATCTAAAGATTCCTTTACTATAGCTTCCTCTTCCCCGGAAAAGGTGGACAGGACATAATTACCCGGATCACCCGCAGGTGGCCTCCCTATTCCAACCCTTAAACGGGGAAAGTTTGTGGACCCTAAGCTCGCCGCGACAGATTCCAGACCCCGGTGTCCTCCACAACCACCACAACGCCTAATACGCATTTTTCCCAAAGGCATATCCAAATCATCACCGATAATCATAAGATCTTGAAACGCGCATTTATACATATTTACAGCTTCCTTTACGGCGACTCCGCTTAAGTTCATAAATGTCTGTGGTTTTAATAGTATAATCTCTTCATCTTCCAGTACCCCCTTACCAAAAAGAGATTGAAATCTTTTGTTATTACATTCCATATCAAATAGCGGGGCAAGTTGATCGATTACCATAAAACCCAAGTTGTGCCTTGTTTTTACATATTTTTTCCCGGGATTGCCCAGACCAACTATGATCTTCATGAAAACATACCATGCTCTATTTTTATGCAGATTTCGCTTCTGTCTCTTCCCCTTCTTTCGGCTTCTTGGTAATAACTTCAGGCTCAGCCAAGAGTTCTTCCTCTGGCACAACTTTTTCCGCTGCAGGCTGATGCACAGATACAATCACTGCATCGGGATCCGATATGTATTGAATACCCTCCAGCACAGGTAATTCTTTAACATGAATTGCTTTTCCCAGATTTAAATCCGATATATTTACTTTTATTTTTTCAGGTATGGCAATTGGCAGACATTCCACTTCTACATCCTTCATAACATAAGTCAGCACACCGCCTTCCTTTACTCCGGCAGATTCACCAAAGAGTTCGATAGGTATCCGCAGTTTAATCCTTTCATCCAGATCAATCCGGGAGAAATCCACATGGATTACACGATCTGAAATGTAATCATACTGAATATCCTTTATAAGTACGGATTCTTTTTTATCATCAAACGCCAAACGGACCATTCTTGCTCCAGTATTGAGTATACGGGCAAATTGACCCTCTTCAAAACACAGCATGACATTATCTAATTTATGACCATATAAAATAGCCGGGATTTGTCTTTCCTCTCGCAATCTTTTCGTTACCTTTTTCCCTTTTGTTGTTCTTTTTTCTGCCTTTAATTCTAAGATTTCCATCTCTATTTGCTCCCTAAAACATAAAATAATAATTAAACAAAGAGAGAACTCACGGACTCGTGCCGATGAATCCTCATAATCGCATCTCCTAAAAGCTCAGAAATTGATAATACCTTAATTTTATCATGACAACTTTTTGCCTTTTCCGTAAGCGGTATCGTATCGGTTACAATAATCTCTTTTATCGGCGCAGCAGAAAGCTTTTCTACGGCGCTTCCGCAAAATACAGGATGGGTAGCGCCGACATAAATATCCTTTGCACCCCTTTCTTTTAGTACATTTGCTGCCTGAACAATGGAACCGCCGGTAGCAATTAAATCATCAATCATTATTACATCCTTATTATTTACATCTCCTATAACAAAGCCAATTTGTGTTTCTTCAGGCCCTACCCTTCGTTTATCGACAATAGCCATTTTTATTCCCAGTTTTTTGGAATAATTTCTAGCCAGTTTTATTCCACCCACATCAGGTGTTACCACTACCAGATCTTCTGATTTTAGCCTTTCAAAATACTTCGAGAGTACGGGAAAAGCAAGCAAATGGTCTA
The DNA here is from genome assembly GCF_030263775.1 of Candidatus Jettenia sp. AMX1. NCBI lineage: Bacteria > Pseudomonadati > Planctomycetota > Candidatus Brocadiia > Candidatus Brocadiales > Candidatus Brocadiaceae > Candidatus Jettenia > Candidatus Jettenia sp. AMX1. Next base: position 40,593 of record NZ_SZPP01000009.1, on the reverse strand, counting down.
CAGGTATATCAAAAAACCCCTGTATTTGAGCTGCATGCAAATCAACGGTAAGCACGCGATCAGCGCCTGACTCTGTGATAAGATTTGCCACTAATTTTGCTGTTATTGGTACACGGCCCTCGTCTTTTCTGTCTTTTCTGGCATACCCATAATAGGGCAATACCGCCGTAATACGTGCTGCTGATGCCCTTTTTAAACAGTCTATAAATATAAGCAATTCTGCTAAATTTTCATTTACCGGAGGACATGTCGGCTGTACAAGAAACACATCAGCGCCACGGACATCCTCGTTTACCTTCAGATCAATTTCTCCATCCGGGAAACGACCTACGTATGCATTACCCAGACGAATTGATAAATGTTCGCAAATTTTCTCTGCCAATACAGAATTTGCATTCCCCGAAAATATCTTTAAATTATTTATCTCTTCGAGCTTTCTTTTTTTATCCATGTTATCCTTCTACGAAAGAGGTAGTATCACTCTGGAATCCATTAATTTCTTTAATTTTTAACCCCTCTGCATTCGCCTCACTTTCTTCTATAATCCCTTTTATACCGCCGTGTAAATCTCTGGAAATCCTGCCATATCCCCGTGGTTTATCCAGGCAAGCTGTTAATAATGTTACATCTGCTTCTGTCCCGGTATTTATAGTAATTAATTTCTTCAACGTTTGAGGCTTGACGAGAGGAGTATCACCATTCAATACTATGATAGCATCCGTCCTGTTTGGAAGAAGGTGTCTAGCAGACATGACGGCGTGTGCGGTTCCTAATTGCTCATACTGCTCTGCAATTTCAACGGACATCTTTTTAAGATTATCTTTTACTGATTCTTTTTTATCTCCTGCAACAACGATTATTTGCGAGACCCCGGCATCCTGTACAGCTTCAATCACATATCCTAAAAGGGGCGTGCCACATACCTCGTGCAGTGCTTTGGGTCTCGACGACCGCATACGTGTTCCTTTTCCCGCGGCAAGTATGATTGCTGTGGTCTTTCTCATTTTTGCTGATTCCTGTGAAGAGTATAAAAGAGTGCTCTGCTTTATTCTCTTCCATAAAATATAATGGCTACCCGGGGAGGACTCGAACCTCCAATGAGAGAGCCAAAATCTCTAGTGTTACCATTACACCACCGGGTAGCAATAATTTTAGAGGTTTTACATACAGGACTTTTTAGTCCGCCATTAACACAGCCCCTTTATCCGCAGATGTTACACATTTTGCATATCGAGCTAACAGGCCTCGGGTTATCCTTGGTTTAGGAGGCGCCCATCTTGTCTTGCGTTGTGCAAGCACTGCCTCCGTTACATGCAAATCTAATTTCCGATTTGGAATATCGATAGTTATTTCATCGCCATCCTCTACCAGCGCGATAGGCCCGCCAATCATTGCCTCCGGAGATACGTGGCCAATACAGGGACCCTGAGTTCCTCCCGAAAATCGGCCATCAGTAATTAATGCTACAGATTCATCTAAACCCATACCCACAAGCGCCGCTGTAGGAGCCAACATCTCTCTCATTCCAGGCCCCCCGCGTGGCCCCTCGTAGCGTATTACCACTACAGTACCTTTGCTGATTTGCGAACCCATAATTGCCTTCATTGCAACTTCTTCACTATCGAATACTTTTGCCGTACCACGGAACCGCATCATCTTTTCTGATACAGCACTCTGTTTAACCACAGCGCCATCAGGAGCTAAATTTCCATATAAAATGGCAATTCCACCTTCTTTGTGATATGCTTTTTCTTTTGTTTGAATAATATCTCCATCGCAAATTTCCGCCGCTTTTGCAATTTCCTTTATGCTTAAGCCGCTCACCGTTGAGCAATCGTGCAGATCATTATACAAACGCTTCATAACCGCCGGGATACCGCCAGCATAATATAAATCCTCCAGTAAGTATTCACCGCCTGGCTGTAAGCTCGTTATATGAGGAGTTCTCGCACTGATTGTATCAAACAATTTCAGATCCATCTCTATGCCAGCCTCTTTTGCAATGGCGGGAATGTGTAAACAGCTATTTGTAGAACCGCCTAACGCCATGTCAACCATAATAGCATTTTCAAATGCTTTTTGAATCATAATTTTTCTGGCAGTAACACCATTTCTCACAAGCCCTACCACCTGCTGCCCGCTTTTATATGCAATCCGCTCCTTTTCGGAAGAAATTGCTAATGACGCAGCACACCTCGGCAATGACATTCCAAGCGCTTCAGACACACAAGCCATAGTATTGGCCGTATAGAGCCCCTGGCAGGAACCAGGCCCCGGACAAGCATCCATCTCCAAACAGGATAACTCATTGTCATTAATCTCGCCTCTCCGTCGCCTTCCCACTGCTTCAAAGGTATCCTTCACTAACGATAACTTTTGCTTTCCATAACGTCCGGAGATCATAGGCCCAGCCGTTACAACAATTCCCGGTATATCTAACCGGGCAATACCCATCAACATACCAGGGGTAATCTTATCGCAATTTGTCAGCATTATCAGCCCATCCAAACAATGGGCGCTCACTACGCATTCGATAATATCAGCAATAAGGTCCCTGGAAGCAAGCGAATAACGCATACCATCATGCCCCATTGCAATCCCATCACAAATACCAGGCACACCAAAGATGAAGCTAATACCACCACCGGCATGAATCCCCTTTTCAATCGCCCTTTCCAAAGACCGCATATGCACATGTCCGGGAATAAGGTCTGTAAAACTACTTGCTATTCCTATAAAGGGTTTTCCCAAATCTTCCCTGCTCAAACCTGTTGCATATAAGAGCGCCCGGGCCGGAACCCGCTCGAGGCCCTTTGTAATTGTGTCACTTCGCAAAGATTATTCACCTTTCAATTGTAAACTATTATCATTATATAACATCAAGCCTTTTTATTATAGCGAAAAGCTTTTTATTGTCAAATTAAAACTCCTCACACCTTTTCTCCAAAAAGAATTATCTCATAGCGAGAAAAAGGGGGCTCTGAACGCAAGAACCCTTCTATGAGTATGGAAAGAATTTATCAGGGCGAAGATTTTGCAACAAGAGATGATGCTGTTTGTACTACAAACAATTCCAAAAAAAATTAAACTAATTTCTATTTAATTTCAGACTATAACATATTACAATAATTTTTAAACAAAAGATTCTATGATAGAGAAATCTAAAAACCTTTCTCTATTCTTTTATTCACTCATGAATAAAGTCTATATTTCTGCTACCATTTGAGGGATATTCTTATGAAGTATGAAGAAGCAATGGAATTGTCGCAGGTTAAAAAAGCAGGTCTGCATAGAAGGCTTTATGAATGGACACTGCACTGGGCTCATACCCCTTATGGGGCTTTTGCTCTTTTTGCACTGGCTTTTTGCGAATCATCCTTTTTCCCGATACCTCCTGATGTGCTTCTTATGGCGCTTGCATTCTCAATTCCTAAAAAATCTTTCAAATATGCGGCAATCTGTTCTGCAGGGTCTGTATTAGGTGGCTGTTTTGGTTATTTTATTGGATATCAATTCTTTGAATACCTGGGACTGCCTATCCTTAATTTCTATGGGATAACCGATAAATTTGATTTTGTCAAAGAGGAATACAACGCTAACGCCTTTATTGCTGTAGCCATAGCCGGATTCACGCCTATTCCTTACAAAGTCTTTACTATTGCAGCAGGCGTCTGCAAGATCAATATTTGGACATTTATTATAGCGTCAGCAGTGAGCCGTTCCGGACGGTTTTTCATCATAGCAGCACTTACCTATGTGTTTGGACCAAAAATTAAGGATTTTATAGATAAATACTTTAATATAATCTCTATCGCTTTTGTAATATTACTGGTTGTTGGTTTTTTCATCATCAAATTACTCACATAAGGAAACTATCATGAGACCTTTATCCCTTTTTGTTTTTTTTCTCATAGTCTTATCAAATTCTCTCTTATTTGCACACACAGAACTACAAGAAGTTTGGGAACCTCAGGTAGCAGGACGTTTCTATTCTGAAAATGAAAATGTCTTAAAAGGACAAATTAATACTTTCTTCAAGAACATACCGGAGCAACCAGACAAGGGTAAACCCCTGGCCGTCATTTCTCCCCACGCCGGATATCAATATTCCGGCCAGGTGGCAGCATATGGATATAAAAGTATTAAAGGCTATGAGTTTACCCGGGTTATCTTATTATCCCCCAGCCATTTCTCGAGCGGCAAGCGTTTCCGGGGCGTTTCAATTCTAAAGACAAAAAATTTTAAAACACCCTTAGGCCTTATCACTGTTGATCAGGAAGCATGCAACTATTTACTTACCTTTGCGAAAGGCTCATCACCAACCGCACCTCAAAAAACAACAACGCTTTTTGGATCATATGAAGGGGCATATAGCGGAGAACATTCTTTAGAAACACAATTGCCCTTTTTGCAGCTATCTCTGGGTAATTTTACCTTAGTCCCTATTATGGTCGGTATATTAGTAGATGACGATTTTGATCAGATTGCTCATGCTATCCGGCCATTACTAAATGATAAAACACTGGTAGTAGTAAGTTCTGATTTTACCCATTATGGGGAAGGATACGGCTATGTTCCCTTTAAAACAAATATTGAAAAAAATATCAAAGCCTTAGACTATGGGGCATTTGAAAAAATTCTTTCAAAAGATTTCCATGGATTAAGAACATACAGAAAGGAAACGGGAATAAACACATGCGGTATCATCCCAATCGCTTTGCTTTTAAAATTATTACCCGAAAATGCACAGGGTGAAATTTTAAACTATGATACATCCGGACGTCAATCCAACAACTTTTCTTTTTCGGTAAGCTATGCATCAATTCTATTTACAAAACTTCCGGAAACCAAATCTGGCCATTATATACCACCATTAGATTCTTCAGAAAAACATCCACCTTTTAGTTTAACAAGTGAAGAAAAAATACGCTTATTGTCTCTTGCCAGAAATACCTTGCAAACTTACACAAGAACAGGTATTCCGCCCGATTTAACCCCTATAGAGCGTACCGTTACACCAAAATTAAAAAAGAATTATGGAGTTTTTGTAACATTAAAAAAATACGGCGAACTTCGGGGATGCATGGGATATGTTCTGCCGAAGAGAGCACTCTTCCAGGGTGTAGTAGAAAATACCATTAAATCATCTTCTGGCGACTGCCGATTTAATCCTGTAGAGGCCCAAGAGATATCTGATATTATTATAGAGATTTCAGTTTTAAGTGAGCTAAAAAAGATTAACAAACCCGTTGATTTTCTCCTGGGTAAAGAAGGTATTCTTATACGTAAAGGGCTTGCTCACGCCGTTTTTCTGCCACAAATTGCGATTGAGGAAGGATGGGGCAAAATAGACACCTTACGGCATCTTTGCCAAAAAGCAGGATTGCCAAAAGACGCATGGAAAGACGATAGAATGGAATTTTATGTTTTTACCACAAATGTATTTAACGAAGTAGATACTATTTAACATGCAATTCTCTACAATCGGTTATATTTTCCCCTTAGGTTTACAATACGCGGTATTTAGTCTTGGATAGTCAGGCAAAAAAACTTCTCCTGCAAATTGCCCGGAAACAAATTGAGGCTGCGGTAAAACAAGAGCCTATGCCTTTTATTCTCTGTGATCATTCTGATCTTCAGGGGAGAGAAGGTGCTTTTGTAACCTTAAGAACACATGGAGAACTCAGAGGTTGTATCGGTCGTTTTATATCAGATATACCGCTCTACCAATTAATCTCTGAGCTTGCTATTTCCTCGGCAACAGAAGACTTCCGATTCGCATCTAATCGTATCAAATTGTCTGAATTAACCAACCTGGAAATCGAAATATCTATCGTATCGGAATTAAGACCTATTAAAAATCCCTTCGATTTTGAGCTTGGAAAACATGGCATATTCATAAAAAGAGGGATTCAGATAGGATGTTTATTGCCACAAGTAGCTGTAGAGACCGGATGGAATAAAGCGAAATTGCTCTCTTACTGCTGTTCGGGTAAAGCAAATTTACCTTCTGATGCCTGGAAATCTAAAGATATTGAAATATTCACCTTTACCGTTGAGATTATTGAAGAAAAAGATAAAATTTAGTTTTCTTAAACAGGAAAACTATTTACCTTTTTTTTCAAAACTGCGCCCCAAATAAAAAATTACCGCGCCGATAAACAGCAAAAGAACTTCTATCTTCATAGAATCCCGGGCGATCCCAAAATACAGTGCATCTAACACAACAATCATACCAATAATTTGTATAATCCTGCCAAGTGTCATTACATTAACCTAATTTTTCTGCAAGTTCTATCGCTTTCAATAGACCCTTAGCCTTATTTAAAGTCTCCTCATATTCCCGTTCCGGAATAGAATCCGCAACAATTCCGGCGCCGGCCTGGATGTAAGCATCGTTGTTTTTTAAGAGAATAGTGCGGATCGTGATACACGTATTTACGTTTCCAAAGAAATCGAAATATCCAACAGCTCCTCCATAGGGACCTCGCTTCGTAGGCTCGATTTCATCAATAATTTCCATTGCTCTTATTTTTGGCGCGCCAGACAAGGTACCGGCAGGTAAACATGCTTTTAAAGAATCAAAGGCATTTTTATCTTCCTGCAATACACCACATACACTGGATGTTATATGCATTACATGTGAATATTTTTCAATTACCATCTTTTCTTCAATATGTACACTACCATAGCGCGACACCCTTCCCACATCATTCCTTCCCAGGTCTAAAAGCATGATATGCTCAGCGCGCTCTTTAGGGTCTGTAATCAATTCCTGAGCAAATATTGTATCTTCTGTATCATCTTTCCCTCTTTTTCTCGTGCCGGCGATAGGCCTTACAGTAATCTTCGCATCTTCCACCTTTACCATAACTTCAGGTGAAGACCCAATGAGTTTCAGATTCCCCAGCTTTAAATAAAACATATAGGGGGATGGATTGATCACCCGTAAAACGCGGTAGATATCGAATGGATCCGCCTGCGTTTGTGTCTTTAAGCGTTGAGAAATAACTACCTGGAATATATCCCCCGCACGAATATATTCCTTGCACCGATCTACAGCTTTCAGAAAATCAGCCTTTGGGAAATTCGAAGAAAACGAAATATTGACTTCTCCATGAGTCGTAATATCATCACTTAAAGATGTTACCGGTGTTCGAAGTTTTTCGATGATACGATCGATCTTTTGTGTTACTTCTGTATATATACCCTCTCCATATTCTTTATGAATGTGCGCTGTACAAACAACCTTAATAGTTTTTGTTACATGATCGAATATAATTATCGTATTATAAAACATCACCTGTATATCAGGAAGCGACAGATCATCATGAGGCGGATTGGGAAGCCGCTCAAAATAGCGTACCGTATCGTACCCAAGATAACCAGCGGCACAGCTAAAAAATTTTGGCAGACCCTGTACCTGAACAGGGATAAAGGCCTTCATTTCCTTATGTAAAACCTCTAAAGGGTCTTCTGCATATAGTATTTTTTGCTCATGGGCGCCTCGTTTTATCTCTACACGATTACCAAACGAAGTAAATTCAATAAACGGGTCTGAACCAAGAAGCGAATAGCGGGCAATCTTTTCTCCGCCCGCAGCGCTTTCAAGTAAAAATGCACAGTCAGTATCTGAAATCTTCTGAAATGCGGATACCGGCGTGAGGGTATCTGCAAATAATTGCCGATAGACAGGAATAATGTTACCTTTTCCGGTTTCTGCCAACTGCTTAAATTCGTCAAAGGTGGGAAAATATCTATTGTTCATAATCTTAGGAATTTCCATCTATTATGTAGAGTGCCCTATCAGGGTTGTTCTGCAAGACTAAGGCCTTGCCCTACATTTTAATACCTTAACTTAGCTCGCTACTATACGCCTGACAATAAAACAAATAAAATACAAGTATACCAAATAATTTAATTTCAAGAAATTATTTTATTTTGCCGATTACAATTTTAGCAAAAAAAATGGGTGTTGCATATGCAACACCCATTATAGGTATATAATGACACTACATTAAAAATTAAAAACAACTGAATCAACAATTAGAACGTAACCGTGGTTTGCAGATAACCCCAGTGGGTATCAATATCATCGATTTCATCCTCGATCCAATCCTCTGGTCTGAAAAAGGAATATCCAGCAAGGATTTTAACGTTTTTATACAGGTCGTAGCTTACGGTTAAATCTATTTCTTGTGCAAGGTTATCATCGTTACTTGCATAACTGCCACCAACACCGCCAGGCCTTGTACCGGTAGCAAGTAAACCATTAGCAAAATACCAACCATCTTCCTCTTCATCCAGCAAGAAGTAATGATAATCGACCTGTACCGTCAATTTGTTTGTAGGCACAACCTTTATATTACCCCTGAAGTCATGTATGTTTTGCCAGGAAATCAAATCGATGAAACCATAGTTTCCCTGCCAGTGGTTTGTTGGATAGAGGTTATCAAACGTCTTGTGGTCATTATCCGAAGGATCATCATCACCTGAAGCATAATCATATTCAACACCAACACGGGGTGTCCATGGCAATTCTTTGAAGGTATAACCCGCTCTGGCGGCAATAGCCCATGCCTCCTGGTCCTGAGTTCCATACTCTCCACCCTGGAAGTGTGACTCTACCGTATAATCTATAGCATCTAAACCTGGAACCTTTCCATCGATCCTTATACCGAAATCGTGGATAACAACGTCATCCGAAGCTCCTACAGGATCAAATCCTGTTGCGGTAGCACTATTAGCGACACTGTCCTGGTCGTTTTTCTGAATATACATAAGCTCTAATAAAGCGCCGGGTATAAGCTTTTTGAATCCTAACTGTGCTGCATAAATATTTTCATCAGAATTGCCATCGTTATCAGTTTCTGCAGTCGTCCAGCCATCTTCATCTACCTTTGCGGCAAACGCCTCAGCATGTATGGCATCCGTATCCCACATAAAACGTCCACCATCGAATGTACGGCCAACGTTAGACCATACAAAGTTACCGATAACCCTATGATCTCCCCATATAATTTCCTGACGACCAACCCTTACTGTTAACGGAAGATCAAATAACTTTTTTAAATCAAAATAACCTTGATGAATATCTAAAATGGTATTCTCATCATAAGCATGCGCAAATCCGACCGTAGTACCTTCTGCACCAAATGTCCTTGCATCTTGAAGCTGAATAAATACCCTTAAATGCTCATTTACATCAGCATCTGCCCAGAGTCTTGTTTGATTCAAGATGTAATCATCATCCACTGACCTATTCCTTGTAGTAGCAGGTCCTGAACCACCAGGCAGGGTTGCATTGCTTGTTGGTACCTGGTAAAAACCGTTTGCATATTCCGCCCTTGTTCTGATCTGGCCGCCGAGCTTTACCCTCTTTGCAAACTCGGAGTAAACATTTCCTGTTATATCTTCAGCCTTTAGGGTAGGCTCCGCCTGGGCAGCGGTTTTCATTTCTTCCTTTAATGTATTAACCTCATTTCTCAATGCTTCAACATCCTCTTTTGCATCAGATGATGCATCTGCCGTTAATTTCTCCTGCTTAACAGACTCGATCTGCTCCGTTAGGCTTGAAACGGATGCCTTTAAAGCATTTAACTCCTTTTCCATGTCTTCTATAGACTTTCCATCCGCCCCAAACGACTGGGTACAGGTTGCAACGCAGAAGACGGCGGTAGCAAAACCACCCATACAGGTCTTCCACAAAGCTTTCTTCATTATTCTCCCTCCTTATATAAAAGGACAAATAGGACCCTAAGCTAAACGAGACTCAGTCAATAAAACCTAAATACTACTAAAAATTAATCTTAGAGTAGTTAGCCTCCTTTCTCCTCCTCTTTCTTTTCTAAAAAGCATTTTAGCAAAGCGGGACATTATAGTAATAAAACTAAAAAAGTCAAGCCTTTTTATAAAACCTAAAATTACAGCCGGCAGCCAGACACGAAAGAGCGCAGATGAACACGGGTTTTTGACAATATTTATAAGAAGCTATGTTCATCATCTATTAAAATTGGTAATTTATAAATATACCTGTATACCATAATATTAAACTGTATCTTGTTATGGAATTTAGACGGTGTATGCAATAAAGACAAATATCATTCCCAAAACATTATTCTTGGATAAATATTACATTAGTAATTACATAACAATCATTTATAGTAAAAGCCAATACTAATTTCTTATCATGAGATGTGGCAAAATATATACCTCGGTATTTCATAAATGAAATATTTTTTACATTGTGCATCAATACTTAGTTAAATTAGTAGTTACTCAAAGCTATAAATGAATTTAAGTATCATTAACATAATTTACAATACTGAAAAAATATAACTTTGTTTATTTTTAATTTTTTATTGACCTTAGCGTAACACACTCTTATAATTTTCTTGAACCACAAATGGCACACTTTTATAATCTAGGTTTATTATCGCTTACTGATAAATAACTTAAGCATACTCATTAAAGGTAGTTTATGGACAAAGACTTTAAACCAAAAGCCAGGTTTCACCATATGTATCGGAATATCATTGTAGCACTTATTGCATTATTGATTATAGCAGGTGGTATATATGGCGGCAGAGAATTAAGCTGGAAAGAGATTGCAGCTGACGAAGTGGCAGTAGTTGTAAATAATCTCACAGGGGGAATAAAGCTTATTAACAGGGCAGGAGCTGTTCTCTATTATCCTTTTATTCAAGATATATATGTACTGGATAAGCGTGAACAGGTCTTAAAGATGACATCCGCAGAAATAGATGAAAAACATCCTCAAGGTAACCCGTTAACTATTAAAACGATCGATGGTGGAGATGTCGTGTTAGATTTACAGATTCAATACATGTTGAAACCTGAATTTGCGATGTTTATTGTCCAAAATACCGGTGTTGGAGATGTATTTAAAAGAAAATGGCTTTACGATTATGCACGAACTGTATGTTATTATAATTTTGGCGAATTAACGCTAGGCGAATTCCCCATTGCTTCCAAGCGTGACGTAAAGGCACAAAAGGCACGTGAAGAGATGAATAAAATGCTTGATCCACACGGACTTTACGTTACTTCTATTAACCTTTCTGACTACCGTTACTATCGGGAATATGCTGAAAAAATACAGGAACGAAGACTGGCGGATAAAGAGGTTGAAGAACAAAAGACACGAGCCTCCGCCGCAATGGAAAACCAAAGAAGGGTTGTAGTTGAGGAAACAAAAAAGCTTGAGGTAGAAGTAGCGCGGTTTCGGGGAGAATGTGACAAGCGCATCATGGATGCAAGAGGTAGCTCTGAAGCGAAAAAACAGGATGCCGATGCTTACATAATCCAGAAAAGATATGAAGCTGACGCAGAATTTGAAAGACTAGCAAAGCAGGCAGATGCTGTTCTCGCCACGGTAAAAGCCGAAGCGGAAGGTATTAAGGCATTACGTATAGCACTAGAGGGAGATGGAGGACGCAATCTGGTTAGGCTTGAATATGCGAAACGTTTAAAACAAGCAATTGTAAGAAGCACACCTATTATCAGACAAGGTATTGAAACTCCCCAAAGCATACAAAGGTTTAAATATATTGAGGATGCGCCAAAGATTGATTACATGTTCCCGGAACCACCTGATGCTGCTTTAGTAAGTCCTTTAAAGCCCGGGCCTGATAAATCTCCGTAAGAAAATTAACGGTATGTTTTGTAATAAAGATTTCTTCACTAAGGAAAAATTTTTAACAACATTTGCTTTCGTGAAATCGTACATCATAAATTAATATATTTGTAAAGAGGTGAAAATGCACATAGGAAAATTTACCGCGAAATATATAATTCCTATAGGTATTCTTGTATTTATCGCTATTTTTGTTATTGGTGTAAAATTTTTCGTCATTAAGGTTGGTGTTGACCAGGTAGGGGTAAGGACAATTATCTGGGGTGTGAAAAGAGGTATTGTCCAAAGGGACTATGGGCCGGGATGGCACAGGGCAATTACTGCTATTGACCAGTGGGATCTTTACGACGGTACCGTCCAAACACTAGAACTTGCGAAGGAACCTTCCCGTATAGGACATGATGAAAGAAGAGAGGCTGCAATACGAACTGCAGATGACTATGATGTATCGGTAGATATGATTGTTAAGTATCAAATAAAAGAAGGTGAGGCGTGGAAATTAAGACAGGATTTAGGTACTGGTGAACGCTACAAAGTTATCGTTGAGAATGAAACGCGTGACGTTGCGAGAAGCATATTCGGTAGAATGGTGGAGCGTGATTTATATAACCCTGACGAAAAAAGAAAAAGGGCGGAAGAATGCAAAATACAACTCATGGAAAGGCTTTCGCCGCGCCACGTAAATATTATTGATGTGCTTATCCTGGAAATGAGATTCGATCCGCAGCTTGAGAGGAAGATCAAAAATATTAAATTAGCTGAACTTGACAATGTATTAAATAAATCAAAAGCCCTTGCCGCTGAACAGCGCGGTATTACCCAAACTATAGAAGCAGATACAGAAGCCCTTGCGCAGAAAATCGTAGGTGATAAGGAAAGAGCAATTACCGTACTTGATGCTGAAACAACGAAAACAACGATAGAACTCCTTGCTGAAGCTGATAAATACCTGGTACAAAAGAAAGCAGAAGCCGACCTTTATAAGCAGCAGCGCATAGCAGATGGAACATTGTTAATTAAAAAGTCACAGGCAGAAGGAGAAGGATTAAGAAGGGAAGCCCTTTCTGGTTTAGGCGGTGATATTATTATTGCTATGGAAGCAGCAAGAAACATGAATTTAGCAGATGTTAATATCTCAAGCCTTGATTTGAATCTCCTTGATGTTGACGATATGGCAACCCGGCTTGGCGTAACAGATACAAGAGGAATACTTCGTGTAGATCCAAAAACATTTAAACAAATCCAGGAGATGTTAAATCAACCAAAAACTCCTGATACTGCAAAACCAAAATAACACTCGCCCGTCCGCTTTTTCGGAGCATATAAATGGTTGAATTAAGCCGTTTATATGCTCTCCTGCATACATTAAAAATCATTTCTTTTTTTCTATCGTATTATCAATCATGTAGTTACCATATTTTCATTATATGGAATAAAACTTGCTAATATGCTTAAACGTGATTAAATTTATTAGCTTTACTTATATTTTCATATTATTTTGACTAAATTTTAGAAGATAATAATTATGCATTACATAAAAAAGATACTAAAGAAATCTAAAGCTGTCCATATCATAGTGCTGTTCATTACGATAATGAATATCGCCAAAACAAACAATGTATTTGCAGATACAGAATCTAAAGATGTCGGGAAAATAAAAAAATCGACCAAATACTTAAAATTTTTTGATGAGAAAACGCATTGGTGTGACGCCCTGGTAATTACGTGCAGCGATTTCCGGTTTACTACCGCTACGCAGGAATTTATTAATGACAGGCTTGGATTAAAAGGTAACTATGATTATATCTCCATCCCTGGCTCTATTCATAACCTCTTGAATTCAAAAACAAGAAGCATAGTCTTAAATACATTTGGCGTTTCTGTCCGATTACATCATGTGAAACGTATCATTATTCTCGGACACCAGGACTGTAACGCAGGCTACGGAGGTTCTAAAAGTTTTTCTGAACCTGCGGCAGAATATAAGGCAATTTGTAAGGATTTAAAAAAAGCACGAAGGCTCATGCGTATAAGATATCCTCATTTAAAAGTATATCTATACTACGGTACTGTTTTATTTAAAGATCATCAACGCATATATAATTTTAAACAAATTTTATAATTATTAATTATTTTAATATTCATCTTATGGTAGCTTTCATTCATTGTGTATTACAATACCGATCTTTTTGTATTTTATTTTCTAACCTTACTCTTTGAAATATTTCAAATGAATAAAAATTGGAAATTCGTATGTCTGGGCATTATCTTGTCTTTTATCATTTCTCCAGGCTGTGCCTATAATAAATCATCTTTACCCGATTTACTTGTGGACAACCAGCAAATAGCCATCACTGCAAACCCCGATGCGGCAAGAAATGATTGCGATACCTTGGTAATCACCTGCATTGATTATCGGTTTGCGATAGCAAACCAGGAGTTTATAAACAACACCTTGGGATTAAAAGATAATTATGATCACATTTCTATACCAGGCAGTATCTACAATCTGGTAAATCCGGAAACACGGGACCTGCTCTTTAGTAAGTTCTCTCTCTCGGTAAGTCTCCATCTTATAAAACGAATTGTTATTATTAGCCATAAAGATTGTGGAGGATATGGAGGGTCCGTATCGTTCGGTTCTGAAATAGCCGAATATGAAACTCTTTGTACAGATTTAAGAAATGCCAGAGAATTATTAATAGAAAGATATCCCACGCTTGAAGTGGATTTATTTATAGAGTCTTTAACAACGGAAGAAAAACCAAAGGTCCGGTTTGAGAAAATACCCTGATTAACGTTTCAGAGCGAAAGAACGTATGGGGGAAATGCTTAGAGGATTAGCGTTTGAATAAGTATTACAAGGCGAGGTTGTCTCGCTTGACTGAAATTATCTGCGATAAGCTTTGAAATATTATAAATCATTCTGTATGTATACAGGAATTCCAACGTATTATTTTTCCGCTGATTTTACACAACGAAATCCAATTTGCGGACTCTCGGCATACCAAGGTACCCGATAGCGCGCCGCGCACCGTGCATAATGTCCAAAATACAGGAAGCTACCACCACGGACAACCCTTTGCAGACCGGAATCAGGACCTGCAGGATTTTTTTGTAAAGATACGTAATAATAGTTTTGATCATAATAATCAGCACACCATTCCCAGGCATTCCCTGCCATATCATAACATCCGTAAGGGCTTTTACCATTCTCATATTTTCCAACCGGTGTTGTTGCTTTGATCACAGATTCCCACACATTACATTTCTCTTTGTCAAATTTGTTCCCCCATGGCCATACACGCTTATCCGTACCACGTGCAGCTTTTTCCCATTCTGCCTCCGTGGGTAATCGTTTTCCAGCCCAGGTTGCATATGCAACAGCATCTTCCCAGGTAATACCGACAATCGGCTGCTTGGGCTGATTGAATCTGACATCATTCCAGCAACGTGGCATGCGATGCCCCGTTTCTTCTACAAATTTCTTATATTGTTCATTGGTTACTTCATATTTATCTATATAAAAAGCATCCAGATAAACACGATGCTCAGGCCCGTCGTAAATATTATAAGCCAGGAGAAAAGTCCAATCATAGTAGGTACTATCACCCATGATAAATTCACCGGCAGGCACCAAAACCATATCAGGATATTTCTCTTCAGCAGCCAATGATTCTTTTAAAGTATGAATAGAAAGACAACAGAACAAAATCCATACTATGAGATATGTATGCTTAACCAATTTTTAATATCTCCCTTTTGGAACGATTTCATATTTTGCAATATCCACCGGTGCATATCCACTGATAATTTCATTAAAGGTTCGAATTTCACCCTTCTTAAAAGTCTTGATTGCAAAATCCTGTGTAAAGAGAAGTATGTCTGAGGCGTTGTAAATCTTAATTGCGAATCTTACAATGCTCTGGTCTCTATCTGATACATTCTTAATCTCGCCTCTAATCTGAGAGGAAGACCCGAAAGGAAGAAGTTTTACATTTCTCAGGTAAAAATCATCCCCAAGTTCTTCGAAACCCTCTTCTTCAGGGGTTGGCGCACGCTCTTCCTCAACCACCTTGGCAGTTTCTGTGCCTTCAACGATTTTTACCGTTTCTGTGCCTACGGGCGGCTGCGCTTGCACTGCCCCGGCTGTTACTGTTCCGGTTGGGGGCGGAACTCCTTTTTCCAGCTTTTTTACCTGTTTTTGTAAATCACCAAGGGTCTTCATTTGGTCTTCGAAAGATTGCACACGTGTTTTCATACCCTCTTCAACAGCGGCCATCTTTTTTTCCTGTTCACCTAGTTTTTCTGTCACTAATCTGCTGAGGTCATCGATAGCTTTTTTGATTGGTTCTAACGGTCTTTGCGCCTCTTGATATCTCTTTTCAAGCACAGCGGTTTTTACCTCCTGATCCTCAACGCGTTTCGTCAAATCAGATAGTAATTTCTTTAAGACAGCAAGGGTTTCATTAAAAGAAGTAAGCGTAGCGCCGATCTCTGCTACAGAAGCGCTTCTCTCAATGGCCATTACTCTTGGAAGAACCGAATCCAGCCTCTCTTGCATCCCCTTAATCTCTTTCGAAATTCCACTAAGAGGAGCCAAACTCTCGTTTACATTCTTCTGAAGCGTATCAAATTGACTGCTCAAGGTATCAAAATTCTTCATCCAGCCAGAGAGAGATTTTTGGAAATTCTCCAAGTTATTTAAGACTTCTTGCGATCCATCCTTAGCATAAGTACTCTTTGTAACAGGGATAGTAAACAGGAGAAACATACTTAATACTATGGCAATTATACCTTTCATTGAATGGAGCTCCATTTGATAGCTATATAATTCATAAAAATAAACAGTAGTAGTTTAACAAATATTCTTATACATCGCAAATATTTATCAGCGCAAAAAAAGCAGAAAAAACCTGAGTAGTTTCAAATTGATTTTACCTAATAAAATTGTTATTATTAATAAGATTAATTCTATACGCCTGAGAAAATACGGTCTGATTGAAAATAATTATATTTATGGTTTGTTATTTTGAAAGAGGTCGAAATGCTGGTTCTGATTGCAGATGAACTTCCCGATATATGTATTGAAATACTTGAAAAAGCTGGCCTTGAGGTTTTAAAAAAACCCGGCATAAAAGCAGATGAATTAAAAACAATCATCCACTCCTGTGATGGAATTATCTTACGCAGTGGCACAAAGATTACAGCGGCCTTACTTGAAAATGCTCAAAAATTAAAGGCGGTTTGCCGTGCTGGAGTCGGAGTTGATAACGTAGATGTTTCCGCTGCTACCAAAAAAGGTATCGTAGTCATGAATACACCGGAAGGGAATATTACTTCAACCGCCGAACATACGGTGGCCTTACTATTTTCTCTTTCACGTTTTATACCACAGGCATGCTCGTCGGTAAAAGCGGGAAAGTGGGAAAGAAAACAGTATACCGGTTTTCAAATTGCCGGAAAGACTATCGGTATCATTGGACTTGGCAGGGTGGGAAGGCAGGTTGCAAAACGTGCCAAGGCCTTAGAAATGAAGGTAATCGGGTATGATCCATTTATTTCCCAGGAAATTACATCTCAATATAGCATCAATATTACCAGGAATCTTAAAGAATTGCTTTCTCAGGCTGATTATATAACAATCCATGTGCCTTTCAATAGTGAGACTAAAAATCTTATAAGGCAACCCGAATTTTCTTGCATGAAAAAGGGCGTTCGAATTATCAACTGCGCACGGGGAGGGATTATTTCTGAAGAAGACCTTTACAATGCCATAAAAAATGGTCAGGTAGCGGGAGCTGCTATAGATGTATTCGATGTAGAACCGCCGGTAGGCAACAAATTACTCGAATTAGACCAGGTAATTGCAACCCCTCATTTAGGGGCATCAACAGAAGAGGCTCAATTTGCTGTAGCCGTTGAAGCTGCCGAACAAATGGCTGATGCGCTTACGGGAAGGGGATTTAGAAACGCGGTAAATCTTCCGCCTTACAATCCCGAAGAATATATCAACCTGAAACCCTATATCATTCTTGCAGAGAAAATGGGGTCGCTCCTTATCCAAATAGCGAAAGAAAATATACGGGCGATACATATTACTTATACAGGAGAAATCTGCAAGAAGAATGTTCGGCTCGTTACCGATAGTCTGCTTGTAGGATTGCTCAAACCTTCTCTTGAAGATGGCGTCAATCTTGTTAGTGCGCCCATTCTTTTAGCGGAGCGTGGTATTAAGGTTGATGTAACCACGAGTAACATTATCAGCGATTTTACTAGTTTGGTAACTGCAAAAATAACTACAGCAAAAGATGAACTGGTAATCTCAGGAGCAGTATTTGGCAAGAATGAGCCAAGAATTGTTGATATCAATGGCTACGGTGTAGAAGCTTCGCTGAACGAACACATGCTTGTTCTTTTTGGAAAAGATAAACCAGGCTTGATTGGTGATATTGGATCTCTTCTCGGCCGTAAAAAAATAAATATAGCCCAGATGGCGTTTGGAAGGAAAGAGATTGGCGGCAACGCTATTACGATTTTAAATGTAGATGCACTATTGCCCGTAGAATGCCTCCGGGAGATTGAAAAGTTGGGTCATATAGAATCGGCCCACCTGATCCATCTGTAAATTTGGCCATATTTACTCTATATCAATAGTATTAAATAATATGTTCTCTTAACCGCAAGGCGTTTATCCCTGGTAAATGCGCTGAGTATATCTTCTCTACGGCTTCGTTAATGTTATATTTTACGCGCTTAATCTTTACCATCTTCTCTTCTACGTAGTAAATAGCACAAGAAGCCCTGAGATCCCAATCCCGTGGCTGTCCTACGCTTCCTACGTTTATCAGCGCCTTTTCTGCGCCATTTAAGTCAAAAACATTCCCTCTATCAATATGCATATTCCCTCCTTTGTCTAAAAAAATTCCTAACGGCACATGAGTATGGCCATAGAAACAAACCGGTGTTTTTAAAATATCGAGATTTAATTGTGCATCAGGACCTGTTATTATATAATCAAAAAATTCCGGGTGGTTTAATGCTCCGTGGACAAGAGTAATACCCTCTAATTCTTCAATTAAGGGTAAATTTTCCAAAAAGCTTATATGCTCATCGGAAAGTTGTTTTGCTGTCCATAAAACGGCAGCTCTTGCATCAGCGTGGAAATAACCTAGAGGAAATTTCCCCACCACGGCATAATCGTGGTTCCCGGCTACGCTTATACAATTTAGCTCACGGAGCAAATCTATGCACTTTACTGGTTCAGCGGCATAGCCAATAATATCTCCGACACATAATATCTTATCGACTTGTTCTAGCTGAAGCTCATTAATAACCGCCGTTAAGGCATCATAATTACTATGAATATCGCCTATTATACCGTAGATCAATCACACATCCTTCCCTATAGACATCCTGCCTTTCATTTATTTACATTCTCTTTTATTAAAAAACTCACATGTCAACATTATAACAAGCATTATATACAGAATGGCGTATAGTAGTAATAATGCTACATAAGCGAGATTAAATTTCTGGAATCCGATTCTGGCGCCAATAGTGTTTAAACCACTAAGGTTCGGGAAAAATATAAAGAAAATTGATGCATACCAGGGGAAACCTTCTTCATTGCCCTGAAACAGCTTCTGGAAAAAATACGTTGAATTCCCCATGGCATAGATAAACAGACACAAGCTTAAATTTGATACCATAGGGATATAGAGAGCTCCTGCAATTGCAATTGAACAAATTATGGCTGCTTGAAAAAAAGAGCATACTAACTCAAAAAATACAGAATAACCAATATCAGCAAAGGAGCTTAACAATCCTTTGTGATATTCCAAAGAATCTTTGATACTCAACGAAACAGTCAAAAAAAGTCCCATCATTCCGCAGGACAGGAAAACAATAGCTAGTATGCCAAAAAACTTACCGAAAAGGATGGATTTTTTATTTACCGGTTTGCACAACAAGGTCATCATTGTCCCTTTTTCCAACTCACTGGATATGGTAATTGTTGCACTTAACGAGGCAAGACACAGGCAGCAGATCATAATTGTCGATATTCCCATTTCTTGTATCATCCTTGTTTCTTCCCCAAAGGCAAACAAGGTAAAGAAGAAAGATAGAAATATCAGCAAAATTCCACCGCATATAATAAAGTAAAACATCGATTGCCGTGTAACTTCTCGTATCGTGTTAACAGCAATAGAAAAAATGCATCCGTTCATAAAAAAATCTTGCAAATATAAAAAAATTTCATACACTAGCTAAAACTTAGTATGTTTCACGTGAAACATCCCTTACTGCATTAGAACATAAGTTATGCAACATCATATTCCAACGTATCTCCTACTTTGAGTTAGGATTAAATACTAGCATCCATAACCTCAGAATGCAATTGAAAATCATCAAGAAAAGGAGTGTTTGATTATGTCAAAAAAGGAAAAACTTAGCCGCAGCCTCCAGTCTCTCCTCGGAGGTGTTATTGGAATAGAAGGAGAGATAGAGCAGGCCTCCGTTGTAAAACTGAACCCTGAAGACATCCAGCCAAACAATCTTCAGCCCAGAGACATCTTTCGTGAAGATGAGATGCAAGGGCTCATTGAATCCATAAAAAAATATGGCATTTTGCAGCCTATCATTGTAAGACCGATACCACACGGATACATGCTCATTGCTGGTGAACGCCGATGGCGGGCAGCAAAACAGGTCGGACTAAAAGAAATTCCTGCAATAATTCGGTATACAGACGAATTAAGTAATCTTGAAATTGCCTTGATAGAAAATATTCAAAGGGAAGACCTCAATCCAATCGAAAAAGCCCGAGCATTCCGAGAATTAACGAATAAATTTGGACTTACCCAGGAACAGGTTGCAAAGGCTATGGGAAAAGATCGTAGCTCTATAACAAACTATATCAGACTATTAGATTTGCCTGAGGAAATTCAAGAGAATGTTTCACGTGGAACAGTATCTATGGGGCACGCAAGGGCGCTAGTATCTATTCAAGAAAAAGAAATGCAGTTAGATCTCCTTGAACGCATTCTAAAAGAGGGACTCTCTGTAAGAACGGTAGAAGAGATTGTCTCTATGGGAAAAGTACCCAGGACTGGCAAATCAACTTCCCCAAAAGAAAAATCTCCTCCACATATAGAAGACCTGGAAGACCGATTCAGGAGATTTTTCGGAACAAAGGTCACTATTAAGGAAAGGAACGGCAAGGGGAAAATTATGATTGTATTTCACACGAATGATGAATTTATCCGGATTACCAATGCCTTAGGAATTCATCCTTAATTGTTTTCTTTGTAAAAGCCGATAGCAGCCCGTATAAATTCTTTGAATAGCGGATGGGGATTTATAGGCTTTGACTTAAATTCAGGATGAAACTGTACACATACAAACCATGGATGATCCTTAAGTTCAATAATCTCTACCAATTGTTCATTCGGTGAATGGCCGCTGAAGATCATGCCCTTAGATAAAAATATCTCTTTATAGGTATTATTAAATTCGTATCTATGCCGATGGCGTTCCGATATATCCCGTCTTCCATACGCCTGAAACGCCTTTGTATTCACCTGCAGAACACAAGGCTGGGCGCCTAACCTCATAGTCCCTCCCTTGGAAGATACCTTGCGCTGCTCTTCTAATAAACTAATTACCGGATGGACTGTATTTATATCAAACTCTGTGCTATTTGCTCCCTTCAAATTACATACATTTCTTGCAAACTCAATGGTTGCACATTGCATCCCGAGACAAATTCCAAAAAAGGGAATCTTGTTTTCCCTCGCATATCGTATCGCCTCAATCTTTCCTTCAACGCCACGCTCACCAAATCCACCCGGCACAAGGATACCTGCGACCCCTTCAAGATACGACTTAACTCCGTTTTTTTCTATATCCATGGATTCTACCCTGCGTACCTTTACACGTGCACTATTGCCTACCCCCCCATGTATCAGAGATTCATAAATAGACTCGTACGCCGATTGATGACCTATATATTTCCCTACAATAGCAATTTCTGTGGCTTGGCTTGGATTTTTTAGTGTCTCTAGTATCGATAACCACTTATCAATATTATCGCCATTTGTCTTTAAACTTAATTTCTGGATAATAAGCTTATCTAAGCCCTGCTCAACAAGAATGAGCGGTATTTCATAGAGATAGGGTTTTACATCTTTCTCCTCAATAATTGCATTCTTATCCACATTGCAGAAAAGAGATAACTTCTCTTTTACCTCTGCACTCAAGTGCTTTTCAGTCCTGCAAATAATTATATCAGGCTGAATACCCGCCTGTCGCAACATCCCCACGCTATGCTGTGTTGGTTTTGTTTTTATCTCCTCGGCAGCACTGAGATAAGGGATAAGCGTCAGGTGAATATACAGCACATTTTCTCTGCCGACCTTTTGACCAAATTGCCTTATAGCTTCAAGAAATGGTTGATTTTCTATATCTCCCACGATACCGCCAATTTCAGATATAACGACATCCGTATCGGGCCCGTCCAGCTTTTGTATACACTCCATAATCTCATTGGTAATATGGGGAATCACCTGCACTGTCTTCCCTAAATATTCCCCTTTACGTTCTTTCATAATAACGGAGTAGTAAATTGAACCGGTCGTAAAATTGCAATACCTGTTCGTCTCGGTGTTTGTAAACCGCTCATAATGCCCCAAATCAAGGTCTGTCTCGGCGCCGTCCTCAGTTACATATACTTCCCCATGCTCATAAGGGCTCATAGTTCCCGGATCTATATTCACATAGGGATCAAATTTCTGAAGTCTTACCTTCAATCCCCTGCTTTCTAATAACATCCCCATAGAGGCAGAATTGAGGCCCTTACCAAGCGAAGAGACCACACCGCCAGTAACAAATATGTGTTTAGTCATGTTTATATTTTCCCATAAACGCTGTCAAATCATCCCTCGTGTCAATACCATGGGATGTATAGTTCGTAATTGCTACCTTTATCTTATAGCCGTTAAAGAGCGCCCTGAGCTGCTCTAGCTTCTCAAGATCTTCCAAAGGCGAAGCCGGCAGTTTCGTGTATTCTAATAAAAAATTTCTCTGATACGCATAAATACCAAGATGCCTCAGAAATAGGGCTCCCCGCTCATTCATCGGATCTTTACTATCTCGCACATACGGGATCTGTGAACGAGAAAAATAAAGCGCATATCCATAACGATCAAGCACAACCTTTACCACATTTGGATTCGATAATTCTGAGGCATTTGTTATGGTATTTGCAAGGGTAGCCATAGCAGCTTTATCGTCCTTTATCAAAGTATCAAAGACCTGATCTACCATTGCCGCATCTACCTCCGGTTCGTCTCCCTGTACATTTACGATAACGTTTGCATCCAACCGACTTGCTACCTCTGCAATTCTATCTGTTCCCGAGATATGCGATAAAGAGGTCATCTCTGCATCTCCGCCAAATCCTTTAACAATGTCGTATATCAATTGACTATCTGTAGCAACAATTACCCTGCTAATTCGTTGTGACTGTTTTACATTCTGGTAGACGTGCTCTATGATATATCTTCCGGTAATAGCTTTGGCTTCTGGCAGGATTAATTTCCCAGGGAGTCTCGTAGATGCATACCTTGCAGGAATAATAACAACCGCACTCAATTCTTTACCCAATTATTCATTATTTTAAGCATAACAATAAGCCCATAGTATATTAAAAATCTCTCTTATATTCAAATAATTTATTTTTAGAATAGGAATGATACATTTTGAAAATTATAAAAATTGAAATTTACAAAGATGATTAAAAATGATATATGTAATATTCTTGTCTTTTAGTATTCGATACGTACTATTTTGTATAACGGGAACAGTCTAGCTGTTTTCAGAAAAAGTCTTAAACCATGCTCTTAGTGATAGGAATTATATTCGGAGTCGTTTTTACGACTTTTCTGTTTGCTATACTTCGATCAAACAAGCAAAGAGAAGAAGAGTATAAAAAAATATATAGGGATATACGGAAAAAAGATTCCCCGCAGGATAATGATAATGGTAATACCTCAAGCTCATGTTAAATCATATCTATATGTTTATAAGTATTATGTAATCAAAATTGTTAAGCAAATAACAGCTTTATTTCTTTCACAGAAAACCTCACCGGCTTGCCTGTTTCGTGAACCCCTTGGTCGTACAAGGTCATCTCACATCCCGATATTGAAATGTGATATCTATATTTTCCTCTTATAAAATCTCGACTCGTAATTATACCCTCATAATAGCCGTTCTTCTCAATCAATGCTTGATGCGGTCTGAAAAAGAGAAATGCATCTCCCCTCTCATAATCTTTTGTGTTACACACGAATTCTCCCCATGGGGCTGATACTCTGTCTCTCCCCAGTATTCTTACTGGTAAGATATTTGATTCTCCTACGAAATTGGTCACAAAAAATGTTTTCGGAGAAAAATAAATCCCTTCAGGACTATCCACTTGCTCTATTACTCCTGCATTCATTACTGCTATCTTGTTTGCTAAGAGAAATGCGTCTTCCTGATCATGGGTTACGTAAACGGCGGTAATTTCCGTCTCCTGCTGAATACGTTTTATTTCCTTTCTAATATCATCACGCAATTGCACATCAATATTCGATAAGGGCTCGTCCATGAGGAGTAACTTGGGCTCTGTAACAATAGCCCTTGCAATAGCAATAAGCTGTTGTTGCCCCCCTGAAAGTCTCGATGGATACTCATTGGCATATTTTTTCATATTAACCTTATCGAGAACAGCCGCAATCCTTTTTTGTCTCTCAGCCCTTGTAAGCCCAATTGCCTTTAATCCAAACTCTATGTTTTTATATACCGTCATATGCGGCCAGAGGGCGAGGTCTTGAAATACCATTCCGATATGACGTTCTTTTTGGGACATCACTATCTTTTGGCTGCCGCTGGCAAGTACTCCATCTATCCAAATCTCACCATAATCGGGTAATTCTAAACCTGCAATTATTCTCAGCGTTGTTGTCTTTCCACATCCGGAAGGGCCTAAGAGGGCAAGTAGTTGTCCCCTCTCAACCTCAAAGGAAACACCTCTCACAACCTCCTTTTTACCAAGGATTTTTATTACGTATTTTACTTCAAGCATATTCATAGTAAATTTATTACCATAAGCAATCGTACTACTGTAGGACTCCACTCCCTTTTACTTCCATTTTAGGAAATATCTTGAGGTCGCAAGGAAAACACCGAGAGGTAATAGCGTCATTACCACAATGATAAGAGAAAGCGCTGAAACAATAGTTGCCGGACTGTTCACCATCACCGTGAATAGTGTTATCGGAAGCGTTTCGTGTCCCGGTGGATATACCAATATCGTTGTACCCAATTCTCCAACACAAAACATGAAGGAAATCAACCATGCAGCGACTATACCATAGCCTTGTAAAGGTACGATAATCTTCCTTAAAATACAGAACCATGGGGCACCCATTACTATGCCTGCTTCCTCTGTCGAGCTGGGAATTTGCTTAAAATAATTCGCCATAATACGGCTCGATAATGGCAAAAAACGCGCCCCATACCCCAAAATAATGATCCATAAGGAACCATAGATAAACTGGAATATACCTTCAGGCCTATTGCAGACCTTAATGAGTCCGACACCTATCACCGTTGCAGGCACTGCAAAGAATAGCCAAATAAACGGTGCTATACTGTTTCTCCATCTTGATTGGACTTTTTCTGAAAGATAGCCTAAAAAGAAACCCACAACGGTAAGAAATGTAGCCCCGATAGAGCCGTAAAGGACAGTATTTTTGATACCATTTCTCGCTAAACGAAATGCGTCATAATACACCGATACTGTTTTACTGCTAACAACAAGGGTAGTAAAAGGAACAATAACACAGAGAATGAAAATAAAGGTACAGAAGAGTGTACCTATCACGATGAGCCATCTCTCTTGATAATGTATCGTACCATGCGAAGCCCTTTTTCCCAATACCTCAAACGACTTTCCCCGGAAATAAATCTGCTCTAATATCATGAGGATAATGGTAATTCCTATAAGTGGGAAGGCAATTGCCGTTGCAGCTTTCTCATTATAAAAGGCACTAAACTGGGTAAATATCTGTGTCGTAAGTACATTAACCTGCAATAACGACGGTATCCCAAACTCAGAAAGCGACAGGATAAAAACAATCATCATGCTGGAAAGAATGGCAGGGGCGATTAAGGGTAACGTAATTTGTCGTACTACCTGAAAAATACTCCCTGCTATAAGGCCGCTCTCTTCAAGCCGTGGATTTACATTTTTTAGGGCATATTCAGTCATTAACATTACGACAGGAAAGAGATTTATCGAAAGGATAAACGAAGCACCATATAAACTATATATAAAATGTGAGACTGATTCAGGAGAAAGCGGCGTATATTGAGACAGGAGGGTATTCAAAAACCCTGTTCTTCCTAATAAATTTGCCCACGCAATACCTGCGATATAAGGTGGTATAATAAATGGGATAAGAAAACATATTTTAAAGACATTTTTAAAGGGAAGCTTTGTTTTTGCCAAAAAAAATCCTGTAGAAATGCCTGCAAGTGAGGACAACAGGGTTGTGATAGAAGCAAGGATAAGGCTATTAAGGATAACCCTTACATACCTTTGTGTTAAAAAAATATCCCTGTAATAAACAAATGAAAACCTGCCATCCTCATAGAGAGAGCTTCCAAACATCCACACAATTGGTATGAATGTGGTACAGACAAACAACGTAAAGAAAAAACCCAACGTTAACCTTTTTTGCATCTTTCAATAGTATATTCTAAAATTTGTCAAGTAGGGCAAGGCTTTCGCCTTGCAGAAGGCAACCCTAAAGGGTTTGCCCTACAGAATTGAATTTCTCAAACATAAATTAGTACCCTGCCCACTGCTTGAGAAATTCACCGATCTCATCAAGCTTTTGTGCAACTGCATGGTAATCAATATCCATACCTTTTATGGCATCAATTGTTACAACGTCTGCGGGTGTTCGTACATCGTATCTCAGTGGCATTTGTGCGCACGGTGCCCATGCCAGGCTTTTTTCAACTTCTTTACTCAAAAGAAAATCAATTAATTTTTTCCCATTGTCTGGATTTGGGCTGTTCTTTATAAGACAAACCATATTTGGCATAATAAGTGTGCCCATATCTTGCTGGTCCGGAAACACTAGCTTTACCGGACTTCCCTCCTGAATAACAACGTTCGCGTCATCAGTATCAGTAAGACCCACTATAACCTCTCCTCTTGCAACAAGTCGTTTTACCTCACCGTTCGATGAGACGATTTTTACACCATTTGCTTTTAAGTCTTGGAGAAACTTCCTTGCCTTTTCATCACCTAGTGTGATAAATAGGGCTGCCATATGTATGGAGGTAGTACCAAATAATGGGTTTGCGATGGCAACCTGCCCTTTCCATTCTGGCTTTGTAAGATCAAACAGGGATAATGGCTTCTCATCCATACTTATAAGACTTGTATTGTAAAGAATAATGCGGGCACGCGCGGAAAAACCAGTCCAATGTCCCTCATTATCCTTGTAGATTTCCGGGATATCTGCCGCGGAACTTGAGATATACGGTGTTGTTATTCCTTTCATCTCAAGCAACACAGGCCGTACCGGATCTCCACTCCAGAATACATCAGCCTGTGGATTATCCTTTTCAGCAATCAGGCGGTTAACCAAACCGGTACTCTTTGTTTCTTCCGTATCATAAATAGCACGAACCTTTATCCCTGTCTTTTTCTCAAACTGCTGAAGAACAGGCTCTGAGAAGACCTTATCTTCTGAGGTATAAACAACTACCTCTCCTCCAAGGCATATTCTTAGACAAAGTAATGGGACTAAAATCATCAAGGTAATAAATTTCATAATTTCACCTCTCTCTGTTTTTCTGGTACTTTCAGTGCAAAAATAAATGACGATACTATCAACAAAAGGGCAATAATAATGAACGAGTATTGATAACTCAGACGCGACAAAAGGAGCCCTGCTAAAATGGGACCCGCGGCATGGCCGATATCAAAGATACTTCCGAACGTCCCCATAGCAGCGCCATAGTTCTGTTCCTTACAGAAATCAGCAACCATAGCTGCCGAAGAGGAGGTTACAAATGCCTCACCAACACCAAAGATGGCAGCTAAAAGGATCAAAAAGTAAAAATCTTGCATCAAAGGGATACACGC
Source organism: Candidatus Jettenia sp. AMX1 (assembly GCF_030263775.1). NCBI lineage: Bacteria > Pseudomonadati > Planctomycetota > Candidatus Brocadiia > Candidatus Brocadiales > Candidatus Brocadiaceae > Candidatus Jettenia > Candidatus Jettenia sp. AMX1. The sequence continues at coordinate 12,724 of NZ_SZPP01000009.1, read as the reverse complement.
TAAAGAAACAGCACATATCCACATCCCAGAGAAGATTATGGGCTTTCTCCCGTATCGATCGGAGATCTTCCCCATAACCGGTTTTGCAAGGATTGTTGTAACCACCTGTGCGCCCCAGAGAATTCCAGCCCGAAATGGATCCAATTTTGCTACAGTAACGGCATAGATAGGTAAAAAAGCCTCCAGGGCACCAACCGACAGATTCTGTATGCCTTCCATATTACTGGTGATAATGATCCGATAGTCGCTGGTGACCTCCCTGATACCTTTCAAGAACTTCCTCCATACTTCACTCAGAGGATTTTTGGTTTGTATGGTTCCTGATTTTCTTGAATTCATCAGTTTTACGGTAAAACCTAAAGAGATCAGACCAATAATCCCACAGACGAGATATGCATTATGAAAATGCTGTACAGAATTACTTCCGTTGCCGGACAGATATTTGAGGATATATCCGCCGAGTGGTGCACCAATGAGATTTCCGATAATGGTAATAGATGAAAATATCGAAAGCCTTTCCCCTTTTTTCTCTCCGGCAATATCGGCGATTGTTGCCATGGCAACAGGTCCATAGATCGATGTGGCCAATCCGTGGAAAAATCTGAGAGAAACGAGCTGCCAGTAACTTGTTACCAGATAGTAAACAAAAGGGGTACATGCAAAAACCAGGACGCTGAGAAACAGCATCTTGTATCTGCCATAAATATCGGAAAGTGTACCTGCTGGTAATTTGAAAAAGATACCTGTTATAGTAGAAGCACCGACAACAAACCCAATTGCCTCCGGACCTGCGCCCAATGATAACGCGAAGAGGGGCAATAGCGGGGTTCTTGCCATAGCATAACTTATCCTTGCGAAGAACCCCACCGTGCAAAGGGCAATGAATGGGGATAACACGCTGGTATTGTTTGTCATTTGAAAAGCCCAAAGTATTGCAGATTTTCCTTGCTGTTTTTAAAATGATCATTAAGTGGCGGCATATCTGTTATCTCCTTTCTTTGTCTTGATTGTATAGGAAGTTTTATTCATGCGTGTTTGTGGTAGGGTGGATTAAGCGAAGCGAATCCACCATATCATAAAATATTGAAGGTGGATTCGGCGTAAAAACCAACGCCTTAATCCACCCTACTTATAGTTTTAAGAGTAATAGTGATAGAGGGCATCAAATATCTCCATACCCTTTCCCAATAACTTATTATCGTTGTTGAGCTTTTTGCTAAGACCCGTGATAATTTGATCTATTCCATCGGCCTCTTTGCGATTATATTTATTATCTTTCAAATCTATATCATGCACAATTTCTGCAATTGGTCGTAAAGCAGGGTCTTTTAAATCAAACGCTTTGATTAAGGTTTCAAAGGTACAGTCATCGCCATGATGGGTAAACTCTGCGCCATACATATCGAAAGGTACAGTATTTTTTGGTAGGTTATTTTCTCCTTTGGATAGAAAGACAAACTTCGTATTTGGATCGATAAATCTTCTGATAAGCCAGGCAGATGCTAAACGATCAATATAAATATCTTTTCGCGTCACCCATTTTTTACCCAGAAAATCCTTTTTTTGATAAACTTTATTGATCACAGGTACTTCTTCTTTCATTTTTTTAGACCATTTTTCTATCTTCTGGCGTATAAATTCAATTTTTTTCAGGAGTACATCTCTCTGTGGGGTATGGAAAAAATCGATCTTTGCTACCTCATCAGCACCTTTTATTATCTCGCTTAATTTCCTTTTCAAATCTTCCACAAAACGGTCTGTTACTCCTTCTGTCCCTTCTATCTGTTCTACTTGTTTTAGCACATCATTGCATTGATCAATGAATGGAACATATTCCTTATTACAGGATTCTTGAAAGGTTTTTATAATCTCTTCATTGTGCTTTTTGTCCATTGATTCAGTAATAAAGAGTGATGCATCACTTCCACTGTCTCTAATTTGTTTACAAATCCACTGCATACTCTCCTCATGTTCCTTAGTGTAAGGGAGTAAATATACGGCATTTTTGAAAAGTACGGCTCCCAGTTTTTTCAGATGACGCCAGACCTTTACTCTAAGGTTTGGTGCATCTTGTGCAATTTGATGTGTAAGAAGTATCCATTTATTCATAGTTATTATTAAATTAGGCCTACGGTAACTTTCATTTCTTATCAAATCAAAACGTAGGGCAAGGCTTTAGCCTTGCTTCCCGCTTGAACGTATACGGGGAATAGCAACCCTAAAGGGTGCCCTACGTAATTGAAATTCCTATACATTACATGAGGCTGCCTTTGGTAGCAATTTTTTAGATATACGACCAATGGCCGGTTAAACAACCCCCTAACCCCCTTTACTAAGGGGGAAAAACCCCTAGCCCTCTTTCTTAAGGGGGATTTCCTCAAGTCCCCCTTAGTAAAGGGTAAAGGGGGATTCAGGGGGTTGTCTGGTTTGCTCTGATACAAACTTTGAATTTCCTTAACATTAAAACCGAAAAACTATTTCATCTAGGGAAATGCCCATTCAAATCCAGCAGTTATGCCCCATTCTACAACACTCTCATTCTCCGTAAACCAAAAGAATGGCGCTATATCATATTCTATCCCTTCCCCTCCCATTACTTTGATAACATTAAAAGGATTTGTCCAATCTATTCCTGCAAGAATAACATGTTGGCGTGGTTCTTCCTCAAACTTCTCAATTCCATATTCGGCAACAAAGCGCAAATCCTTATACAGGGGAAATGGGTAATCAATAAAGGTGCCAAAGGCTAATCTAAAATCATCCTTTCCTCCCAGCTCTACAACTTCTCCTTCTACAAGAAAATGCAGGCTAAACGTATCATATACATCCCATAAGCTTACAGCAATAAAAGCCGGTAAATTGAATCGATCTGTTTCACGCCTTTCCCTTGTGGTTGGAAAGTCTATTCCTATTTCTCCTCCTATCTGTATGTCCAATATATCGAATTTCCAGGTCTTGAATTCCTGTTTGTAGAAAATGGCGAATTCACTCACCGGTTCTATCAAATCACTTTCTCTTTCTACTAATAAGGCCTGAGCCCTATAATCAAATCCAATCTCCGCATTCCAGGGCAAACCGTAATCCAAATCAACCTCACCCGGAAACTCAAATCGTGTTACCTTTGAATCCTCGGACCTAAGCCTCTCTAATACAAAACCATATTCAAGCTCCCAGAGACCGGGAGCTTCAGCGTCTGCATCGTCTGCTATCTGGTATGGCCTTATGGCGAATACAGGGCGCTCTACCATCAATAATAGTCCAAAGATACAGAACAACACTGTCAATAATTTTTTTCTAAAAGTCATCCTAAAAAACCTTATTAGGGTAATAACAGCACAGACCCTATGAACCAAAGATATATAAACCTTTAGACCGCTCATGGGAGATAACCCATGCTTTTACTATAGCAAAAAGGCCTCTATTCGCTGTTAAGCATGAGATTATCAAAATACGTCCGGGCATCGGCCTTTGTCCATAAACCAATCTTGCCAACCTCTGGTAAAGCTGAATCCTTTACCTCCAGATACTTCTTTCCACCATAATAGCACTCAATATGATTATCCACCATAGTTACTCGAAGTATATACCAGCCTTTCCTGTGTTTGATGTCTGCGCTCTGCAATTGTGTTCTCTCTCCATTTACAACCTTGTAAACACGGTAGTTACTCTCTAATGGATTATAACGCACAACATAATAATTATTCGCATCCTTTACCCTCCAGACCAGTCCACCACCTTGATCTTCATCTCCTGCTATTGGCTTCATTTGTACCGATAGATCCACATCTTTTCTATCTGTACTGTTTACCAAAGCAAGATTAAATGTTGAACCAGAATTTTTTGCTAACTGTGCCAATACATGGGGTTTTGAAGGGGCCGTATCATCAACAATCACTTTCCATTCGCCTACTTCAGAGGTAAAGTCCTTTGCAATCGTATCAGCTTTGTCATTATCAAAATTCCATACCTTTGTCTCCGCCTGGGTTACTACGCCATTCATAAATAGCACCATCACACTAATAATAACGGCAATTAATTTCATTTTTAACTCCCTCCCTGAACAAAGACAATTTAATATATGTTATAATAGTAACGTAATGTTATTATTGTAACAACATCATCTTTTATGTCAACAAATTCTTATATAGGTAAGATTCGATTTTGCAGTCGATTTATGAAAATTTGTTGACACTGCAATATATTATGAATTAATATTGTTTTCAAAAATTTTTTAGTGTTTTGTTCTCCAAATCCTTTATGATAAAAATAAGACCAACCAAACTTCACTTACTATTAATAGCCCTTGCATTTTGTCTGTCAAATGCAACGATGGGCGAGCTTTTGGAACATGAACATAAAGTTCATTTTGTACACAATACTGTTCATGTCCATCACACGAATGGAGATCATAAATTAGGAGGTCATGGATTAGGAGAAACGGAACATAGAGACGTAAGGAATATTTTGTCTTTTGATTATTTATCAGGAAACACATCTGTCTCTCAAAATGTCAGTCTTACCCTAAAACATCATTTACCCCTATGTTTTTCACTTCGTCTGGATAATCAAATCCCCTGGTTTACTTCAAAAATCTTCTATCATTTGCCTCCGGATCAATATTATTCCACGAGATTATATCAACTCAATGCTACCTATCTTATCTAAATCAACCGTATTACCACATTCCACTTTGTTCGCAAATTTGTTTTCTTTCGGAAAATAGTGTCATTTTTTGTCTCTTTTTTTAACGGAAGTAAATACCCGCTATTTTTTGAATTAAAATAAGCGATTTACCACAGAGGACACAGATGATAAATATTGGCAGTAATTCTTTTTAAAAGATGAAAAAAGTTCTGCATGACATTATTATTTTAAAAGTTTTTCTTTGTGTTATCTGTGGTTAGGTTTTGACAATACCCCGATATTAAATAGGAGGAGATATGAATAAAGCAATTATTTCATTCATCATCGTTGCAGGCTTATTAGCAGGCTGTAATGATGATAATCATGAACTTGGTAATGCAGAACACGGGCATTTGCACGGAGATGAAGTACATACAGGAGAAGCGCTTGAACCGCTTGCTTACACGCTCTACACAGATAAATCGGAACTATTTGTAGAGTTTAAACCTTTGATCGTAGGAGAAACCTCAAAGTTCGCTGCCCATTTTACACAATTAGGAGAAAACTTCAAAGCAGTAACGGAAGGTTCCGTAACAGTTAGCCTGATCGGAAACGAGACACAACTAACTAATAAAGCCGAAGCACCATCATCTCCAGGCATTTTTCGATTGGCTTTAAATCCTGAAAATCCTGGCACATATCAGGTGGTCTTTGATATTCAAACGAAGGAGTTTTCCGACAAAATAACCATAGCCAATATCACTGTTTACCCTGACACACAAACTGCACTCGTAAACCAACAGGAACAAACAATCGGCGAAGAAATTGTTTATTTAAAAGAACAGGCATGGAAGATAGATTTTGCCAATAGGGAAGTAAAAAAACAGCCCTTTACTGAAATAATCAAAACCACAGGACAGGTCTTGCCTGCACCTGGAGACGAGACAACAATAATAGCAAAAAGCAAAGGCATCATAACATTCGGAAACAATAAAAAACTGATTGGTTCTTCGGTAAATGCAGGTGAAACACTATGTATCATTTCAGGGGCCGGTTTAACGGAAGGTAATGTAGACACGAAATACAAAGAAGCAAAAAATAACTACGAAAAAAGCAAAATAGATTTTGAACGAGCCAAAACATTGGTGAAAGACCATATCATTTCACAAAAATCTTTTCAGGAAATACGTCTACGATACAAAAATGCTCAAACCGCTTTTAACACTATTGAAACAAACTATACTACTGGTGGACACACAATCATGTCGCCAATACAAGGGTATATAAAAAATGTGATGATAAGCGAAGGAGTGCATGTTGAAATTGGGCAACCCATCGCTATCGTTTCCCAAAACCGCAAACTCATTTTAAAAGCCGAATTGCCTCAAAAGTATTTCTCAAAACTCAATCGTATTTCATCAGCAAATTTCATAACTGCTCATGACAGTAAAATATACAGCACTGACAGCTCAAATGGCAAGCTCGTTTCATATGGGAAAAGTGTCGATAATAACACTTATTATATTCCAGTAAACTTTGAGATTGACAATAATGGTGAAATCATTCCTGGCTTATTTGTAGAAGTATTTTTAAAAACTACGGTAATTAAAGATGCTCTAGTAATCCCTTATTCGGCGCTCATAGAGGAGCAGGAAAATTACTTTGCCTATGTGCAAATATCAGGCGAAGGATTCCAAAAGCGTGAATTAAAAATCGGAGCCAGTGATGGTATGAATGTGCAGGTATTAGCAGGCATAAAGGAAGGCGAAAGGGTTGTCACGAAAGGAGCCTACCAAATAAAATTAGCAACAATGTCAGGTAAAATGCCTGCTCATGGGCACGAACATTAATGAAATTTTGGATTATGAATGTTAAATTTTAGATGATAAAGGAGAACTTATAAAATGAAAAAGGGAAATATAATTCTTGAGAAATCATTCAATTTCGTCCTACAAATTATTGAGCTATACAAACAATTAATTACTGAAAAAGAGTTTGTGCTTTCAAAACAACTACTCCGAAGTGGAACAAGCATTGGAGCTAATGTTGAGGAGGCAACAGCCGCTATGTCTAAAAAGGATTTTACTGCAAAAATGTCTATTGCATCCAAAGAAGCAAGGGAAACAAGATACTGGTTAAGATTACTTGACAAAAGTAAAATCGTAAATATTGATTTCAATACCTATCTTAATGATATAGAGCAACTTATCAATATTCTTACTGCAATTGTTAAAACATCTCAAGAGAAATGTTGAATGTTAAATGTTGAATGAAAAACCAATAATTCAAAATTTCTACAATGTTAAATGAAAAGCCACTAATTCAAAATTTCTACCACTACCATGATAAATAAAATTATAGAATACTCCTTAAACAATCGCTTAATAATTATAGCGGCATCAGCGCTGCTTTTGATAGCGGGCATTTATACGGCTTCAAAAATGGAAGTTGATGTTTTCCCTGACCTTACTGCCCCAACGGTAGTAGTGTTAACCGAAGCGCATGGAATGGCTCCGGAAGAAGTCGAAAAATTAGTAACCTTTCAGATTGAAACGGTAGTCAATGGCGCCACCAATGTGCGCCGTCTAAGATCATCATCTGCCGCAGGAATATCCATTGTGTGGATAGAATTTGAGTGGGGGACGGATATTTTTAAGGCACGGCAAATAGTGAGTGAAAAACTCACAACCATAGCCGAAAAGCTGCCGCTGGGAGTTGGAAATCCTACACTTGCGCCTCAATCGTCCATCATGGGGGAAATTATGCTCATTGGTTTATCATCGGATAGCACGTCTCCAATGGATTTAAGAACCATTGCTGACTGGAATATCCGGCCAAGGTTATTAGCGATAGGAGGAGTATCACAGGTCATGGTAATTGGCGGAGAATTCAAGCAATACCAAATACTTGCGTCTCCCCAAAAAATGAAACATTACAACATTTCTTTAAACGAATTGCTGAAGGCAAGCAAAGAAAGCAATCTGAATGCTTCAGGTGGTTTCATGAACGAATTTGGTAATGAATACATTATAAGAGGTGTTGGAAGAACAAATAGCTTGGAAGAAATAGGTAATGCAGTAATTAAGGTTGTCAATAATGTTCCGATAAAAATAGAGGATGTTGCAGAGGTTAAAATAGGGGGAGCGATACCTAAAATCGGCGATGGTTCACTGAAAGCAAGCCCGGCAGTTATTATGACCATAGCAAAACAACCGGGCGCTAACACCCTGGAACTTACAGAAAAAATTGATAATGCCATTACAGAGATTGCCAAAACCTTTCCTTCTGACATTAAAATCAACACCAAAATATTCCGTCAGGCAGATTTTATTCAGGCCTCTATAAGCAATATCAAAGAAGCGCTCATAGAAGGTTCTCTCTTTGTTGTTATAACTATGTTCCTGTTCTTAATGAACTTTCGAACCACTATTATTTCCCTTGTTGCTATGCCCCTTTCACTGATCATTTCCATTATCACCCTTAAATTTTTGGGGTTAACCATCAATACCATGTCTCTCGGCGGGATGGCAATAGCTATTGGCGAGGTGGTAGATGATGCCATTATTGATGTGGAAAACGTTTTTAAGCGCCTGAAGGAAAATGCACAAAAAAGTATTGAAAGTCGAAAAAGCACACTTGTTATCGTTTACGACGCTTCAAAAGAGATGCGGTCTTCAATCCTTAATGCGACCCTTATCATCATCGTTGCTTTTATCCCCTTGTTTTTTCTTGGTGGGATGGAGGGGAGAATGTTGCAGCCCCTGGGTATCTCCTTTATCGTTTCTCTGTTTGCATCTCTCCTTGTTGCGGTAACACTTACCCCTGTGCTTTGCAGTTTTATGCTTACCAGCGACAAAATGCTTTTAAAACAAGCAAAAGGTAGCTGGACGGAAAGATGGCTTCACCGATATTATAATTCCGCATTGAAAAGAGTAATGAGAATGAAAAAAACAGTACTTGGGATATCCCTCGTGTTGTTCATTGTGGCGATTTTTCTCATGTTTGGTTTGGGACGGAGTTTCTTACCCGAATTTAACGAAGGCACCTTAACGATAAGCGCTGTCAGTATGCCGGGCATATCACTCGAAGAATCAAATAAAATTGGAAACAGGATTGAAACTATCCTGTTGTCAGTACCCGAAATCCCAATTACTTCACGCAGAACAGGAAGAGCCGAATTAGACGAACATGCGCAGGGTGTAAATGCCGCTGAAATTGATGCGCCTTTTGTTTTGGCAGGAAGAAGCAAGGAAGAATTCATGAAGGACGTTCGGGAAAAATTAAGCGCTGTTTCTGAAGCAAACATTACCATCGGGCAGCCCATAGGGCATCGTATTGACCACATGCTCTCAGGCACAAGGGCCAACATTGCCATCAAGCTTTTCGGGACAGACTTATCTAAAATGTTTTCTCTTGCCAACCAGATACAACGCAACATTAAAGACATAAAAGGGCTTGTGGATATTAGCGTGGAGCAGCAAATTGAAATTCCTCAGGTACAAATAAAAGCAAAACGGAATATGCTGGCCAAATATGGCATTTCAATAGGTCAATTTACCGAATTCATTGATGTCGCCTTTGCGGGAGAAAAAGTATCTCAGGTTTTTGAAAGTAACAAAAGTTTTGATTTGGTATTACGATTTAATGATGAGAACAGGGGCAAAATAGAAAATATCCGTAACGTTTTAATTGATACCAATATCAATCCAGACCAACAATCCAAAATTCAAAATTTAACATCTAAAATTCCGTTACATTATGTAGCTGACATTGTTTCGACAGCAGGCCCCAGCACCATTAACCGGGAGAATGTGCAACGAAAAATTGTGGTTTCAGCTAATATAGCAGGGCGTGATTTAAAAAGCGTAGTAAACCAAATCAAAGAAAAAATACATGATACTATTCAGTTGCCGGAAAACTACCACATTCAATATGGAGGACAATTTGAAAGTGAAGCAAAGGCATCGAAAATATTATTCTTCACCTCTTTCATGTCTTTATTCACTATATTCCTTCTGCTTTATCAGGAATTTAAAAATATCAAGCTTGCAGGAATTGTTTTTCTCAATTTGCCGTTGGCACTGATAGGCGGTGCCTTAAGCATTTGGTTTACCGGAGGAATCATAAGTATTCCCTCGATCATTGGATTTATTTCACTGTTTGGAATAGCAACACGTAATGGGATCTTATTGGTTTCGCATTATCAGGCATTGGAAAGTCAAGGTATTACTTTGTATGAAACTGTTATGAGAGGCTCTTTAGACAGACTAAACCCGATTTTGATGACTGCTTTAACTACGTACCTGGCATTGATTCCTTTAATAATAACAGGCGACTTACCTGGAAATGAAATACAAAGCCCCATGGCAATCGTGATATTAGGGGGATTACTCAGTTCTACCCTCTTAAATATATTTATTGTCCCTGTTGTTTACTACATTTCAAATGTCAAATGTGAGTGTGATATTTCTTCGTGTTCATGCACATGAGAGTGCCATAAACCATGCGGTACATCAGGCAGAATATGGGCCATGATGCTCATCATCATGTTTGTGTCAGTGATCATAGGTAATGGCATAATGGATATGTTCGTGTTACTATGATTGATATAAATAACTCTCAAACATTACGTTCAGTCGAGCAGCCAACGGGGCTGGAGAGCTGTAGCGTCTCCGATAGCCGTCATACCCCACCGGTCTGATGCATCGCCTTGTCCGGTGGCCACCCTTGCTCAAACCGACTCACCTGAGCTTCTTGGACTTTTTTCCGACGGACCTTGCGAACCACGACTCGAACAGCACCCCTTTCGACAACATCGCCCCCGCGAACTTCCCTGCCCAGATGACCGCTGACCCAATCATTGAGCGTACGGGCACCGGCCGTTGGGAGATAGATACTTAGGTCGATGCCGGTTGTGACTTTCAATCGATCAATGGAAACCCCTCCACCTGCAACCCAGGAGGAACCAGATTCGACAATGTGGGCAGGGAGGCGATCGTACTCGTCCTCAATCTCGCCCACCAATTCCTCCAGGATGTCTTCGAGCGTGACTATCCCCACCACCCTGCCGTCGGTGTCACGCACCAAGGCGATGTGTGTGTGCTCGCGCATCATCTGCTCAAGGCATAAGGCGATCCGTTCGTCATCCTTGAGGGACAGGATTGGGCGAATGATGGAACGGAACGTAAGTTCCCGTGGGGCCAAGCGCATCGTGGCAATAATATCCTTGAAGTTTGCGTAGCCGATGATAGTCTGCGGGTCGCCCTTCCGTGCGACTACGGGAAAGCGTGTATGCATGTCGAGGTGGGCTGTGATCAGGTTGTCCGCCAGTGAGGCGTTTGCATCGAGCGTGGTCACATGTTCAACCGGGAGCATGATAGTGCGGACTGAGCGTGACTGCATCTCCATTGCTCCCAGAATGATACGCTCTTCTCGGTGCCCAATAAGCAGCGAGGCGCGGGCCATGGCGGCTGTTGCGCGGAGTTCTTGAAGTTCTACCGTCTCAGGCTTGCCCGCACCGCCCGAGCCAAGGCGGCGCTCGCCCCACGACATGACACCCATGACGACCGTTTCAAACAACCACACGGCAGGCCAGACACTGAAGGAGAACCATCGCATGAAGGGCGAAAGGGTGAGGCACACCTTTTCCGCATTGCGCAGCGCGAACACTTTCGGTATCAACTCTCCGACTACGATTGTCACGACGGTAAGAGGGACAACCACGAGCGCAATGGCCAGAACCTCAGCCGTACCCTCTGAAACACCCAAGCGACTAATAAGGGCAGGGGCTACATCCTCTACAGCACCAGTCCCACCGACAGCCGCCGCGATGGCGCCAACCAGTGTAATCCCCAGTTGGACGACGGCCAGACTCGCCTCCATGTTCTGCTTCATGTACAGGGCGACTTTCGCCCCGCTCCGGTGATCATCTGCGAGCCTCCGTAGTCGGGCGAGGCTCACGGACGCCAAGGCAATTTCGTACGCTGCAAAAACGCTGTTGATGCCAATCATGGCGACCATGATGGTGAGTTCAAATCCCCACATATGCCCTTATATCAAGCCTCCTGTTGGTGAGCGACGATCCCTGCCATGAGTATCACAGGCAAGCAGAACGCTTCCACCGCCGAACATTAATTAGATTGATCCGCATACTATGCAGAATACAGATTTATAGTATATATAACATGCCTTTGATATGACAAGTATTATATTAGTAAGTACTTCAGACACCACGTATATCTCTTTTACACTTTTATCATGTCACCTTATACGAGATCAACATAAAATACTCTTGTTCCATTTCAAAGTATATCTCACAGAGAGATAATAGGAATTTATTTTTTTAAGAGAACGGATATCGTAATTTTACTTCTTTCTGCCAGCCTTTTCTATCCTGTCTATCTGCTCATGGAAAAAGTCTATTACTGCCTTGTCGCTCTGGACTGCCATTTTAAGGTGTTCATCTGTTAACTGCCCGCTTATCTTTTCTTCGCTTAGTCTCTTTGCGTCGTTGACATTCACCTTTCTCCCGGTATTGCGATTCGCCATATTTTGTAGGAATCCCATTTGTCGTCCGTGTACTTCATGCCACTATACTGCTGCATTTCCGCAGGATCGGCCAGATGTACCTTATATTTCGCCGCCTGTAATCCGTCCACCAGCCAATACCAAGTTGTACGTCGACTCCACCACAATCCCTTCTATCTTCTTCTGAAACGGCTCCAGTGTCTTTAATATCACACCAAGATCGTTGGTAATTTTCTTCCCAAATACCCGACTATCTTTTTTATCAATCACCCCTATGTAACTATTATCCGAATGTAAATCTATTCCCACAAAATAACTCATATCTGCTCCTCCTTTCTTACCGTTTTCACAGTTTGTTTCACGATGCCCTTATGATACAATTTGCCATCGCTTTGTAAAGGAGCCTTCTATATGATTATCACACCTTGATTAGTGGCGTGCCCAGCGAAGGGTACTACTTACTAACGGGTGCGAATCCCGTCATGGTAAAAGCCTGAGCCATGTAGCTTGGATGGCAGGAGGATAGGGAAACATTACCTTCTGAAGCCCATCGACAAAGTCGGCGTAAGGCCGG